>DASSFT010000254.1:0-3069 GCA_035694045.1 Chitinophagaceae bacterium | reverse complement strand
ATTTTGGCCGCCATGGTGCCATAGGTGATGATCTGTGCTACCTGGTTCTTTCCATATTTTTCGACAACATAATCAATAACCTTTTGCCTGCCCTCGTCATCAAAATCCGTATCGATATCGGGCATTGATTTTCGATCGGGATTCAGAAACCTTTCAAAAAGCAGGTTGTACTTGATCGGGTCGATATTCGTTATACCGGTACAAAATGCAACCACCGATCCGGCAGCTGAGCCGCGACCAGGGCCAATGAATACACCTTTATCACGACCGGCTTTGATAAAATCACTTACGATCAGGAAGTAACCGGCAAAGCCCATTGTCTTTATCGTGAATAATTCGAAACGGATACGTTCGTCGATCTCGGGCGTTATTTCCGTGTATCGCTGCCTGGCACCATGCCAGGTAATATGTTCGAGGTATTCATCCTGCGAAGAGAATTCTTTCGGAACCTGGAAAAATGGCAGAAGGATATCCCGCTTCAGGTTTAGCAGGTCAATTTTGTCAACTATTTCATTGGTATTATCGATGGCTTCAGGAAGATCATGGAACACCTTGGTCATTTCCGCCGTTGTTTTAAAATAAAACTGGTCGTTTGGAAATGCAAAGCGTTTATCTTTTACAAACACATCATCATCGCTGAACTCGCGAAGCGCGGGTGTAGATTGTTTTTCTCCGGTGTTGATGCAAAGCAGGATATCGTGGGCATTGAAATCATCCTGGTTTACGTAGTGTGAATCATTGCTGGCAATGATCTTTACATTATATTTTTTAGCGAGCTTTATCAGCACCTGGTTGACTTTGTCCTGTTCGGCCATACCGTGACGCTGCAGTTCAACATAATAATCCTCCTGGAAAACATTCAGCCACCATTTGAATTCATTTTCTCCTTCTTCTTCTCCTTTTTTCAGAATCGCCTGCGGCACCATGGCACCGAGGCAGCACGTGGTTGCAATCAACCCTTTGTGATGCCGTAGGATCAGTTCTTTGTCAATTCGGGGATACTTGCTGTACATCCCCTCAATAAAACCCAGCGATGTAAGCTTTATCAGGTTGCGATAGCCTTCCTCGTTTTTGGCAAGCAGGATCTGGTGATTGCGCTGGTCCTTTTGCTCTTTTGTGAATGTCTTGATATGGCGATTGGTGGTAATATAAAATTCGCAGCCGACGATTGGTTTTATTTTGGGTTTGCCGTTCTCGTCTTTATGCTTTTGGGCTTCGGCAACAAATTCAAATACACCGAACATATTTCCGTGATCGCTAATAGCAAGGGCAGGCATGCCATCGGCAATAGCCTTTTTATACAGGTTTTGAATGGAGGCCGCTCCGTCAAGCAGGGAAAACTGTGTATGTACGTGCAGGTGAGAGAATTTCATAATGCAACCTGCAAGTTAAAGAAGTCCGCAAGACCTGTGATCATAAATGTCAGCATCCGTTTCTGCAATGTTCCAACACCTTTAGAATTTGTGAATAAAAACTGCTGTATTATAAGAATACTTCAAGTATCAGCCTTATGAATGGGATTTCTGGTGTTATGTTAAGCATATTTTGTTGCCACGGATTCACGGATAAAAAAAGTCGTCTGTGGCAATCTTCATCTTTAAACCTTTCAACCTTTAAACCTTTAAACCGCTAATCCGGTATCCGTAGCGATATTAATCGTCGAATCATACTTAACTTAACTTAACTCTAGTTACCTCTTTCTAAAACTAAACACGTTGATCGCCCCATTGGTATAACTACAAACCCAGGCCTCCAGTTTTTCATCGTTTTCAAAAATATCCACGCCAACGGGATGACCCTTGCAGGGCAATGAATGTACTTTTGTAAAACTGTTTTCGTTTATTTTAAAAACATCCAGGGTATCGCTGCTGTAACAGGTAGCAAACAAAAATTTCTGGTTCTTTGAAAGAATGATCGTTCTCGGCTTACCGTGAGAAGTGGCAGTAAACAGAGTCTTTCCTGTATTCGCGTCCAGGCAGGCTATTTTTCCGAGTGAATTATAGGAAATGAAAAGATGACCGCTGGTGTCCATCACAACATGACGAGGATTGGTAGCTACATTCATGTCTGAATCTTTTGTCCATGTATCATTGTTGATCACCGCCAGGCTTGCGCCTCCCATGATAGCGACATAGGATTTCCGGCTTTTATCATCCACTACTATACCCCTTGGAATGGCTGCTACGGGGATTGTGGTGATCACCTTTCCAAATGGAAATTTGTCCTTGTTTATTTCCACCACACTTACTGTGTAGGAATGCCAGTTGCTTACAAGCAGGTATTTGTTATCTGCAGTTTTGGAGATTATTTTTGGCGTTTTACCAGTTTTGATCAGGGGTACATCGAATGAATCCTTCTTTGTATTGCCGGGATAACTAACGATGATCCTTTTTAAAACCCCCTTGTCCTTTGATTTGGTTTGAACGGCAGCCATCGCGGAGATATTGGCAGTAACGGAATCTACACGGATGGGAACAATCCCTTCTGCATTGTGAAGTGACACCCATAATATTTTATCATCATGGCTCAGGCAGGCTTCCACCGGTTTTTCCTGGATAGAAGGTATGATGGTATCTTTTTGATAGTCCCATCCATCTCCTTTAGTTGGTTTGAACCTGAATTGCCTTATTACTTTTCGTGAAGCCTGGTCAAATTCATATACGCTTAATCCCTCCAGGTTCATTGCATATAATTTTGAACCGATGGCATTAAAAAGAACAGATTTTGTTCCGGAAGCAGCACGTAATAGTTCCACTTTATCATATTCAAGAAATGAATAAGGTTTCAATATGGGAACTGTGTCAGGCGCGATTGCCAATGATGTATCAATACCGGCAACAAGGGCCGGGGAAGAGCTTTCCACGCTGATTGCACCCTGGCACCTGGCAAACAATACTACTATACCGGTATAAAATAATAGCCTTAGCATTTGTGAAGAACAATATAAATTAAATATTTATCCGTTTAAACGTGTTGATCCTACGCATAAAGCTCATTACTATTAAAAGGTTTGCCAGCAATTGCTTAGTCAAAGGGCAATTAAAAAATAATTTTTTCGTTGATGAATGA
>DASSFT010000253.1:0-3761 GCA_035694045.1 Chitinophagaceae bacterium | reverse complement strand
AAGATCAATCCGTTGCTTAAGAGGCCTGAAAAAGCTGTCAGACCAGCCGAGCTGAGCGAAACAAGGAACAGAACTAATAAAACGATCACGGTTGATATAGACAGGATCCATAATAAGATCACCGGTTGAAACAGGTTGATCTTTTGCCTGAACGAAACAATACACATCGCCGCCAGTGTGGCCACGAATGTTACGATCATGCAGGGAATAAAAATATCGGTCGGATTGTCAGCACCGGCAGATGCCCGGACAGCAATTATGCTAACCGGGATCAGGGTAGGTCCACAGGCATGCAGGCAGAGGAACATGATCTGTGCATTCGATGCGACTGCTTTATTGGGATTAAGCTCCTGCAGGCTTTCCATCGTTTTCAGGCCAAAAGGGGTGGCAGCATTATCAAGGCCCAACAGGTTGGCCGAAAAATTCATCATCATATGTCCCATAGCCGGGTGGCCCTTTGGAATATCGGGGAATAATTTTGTAAAAAAAGGGCCGATCATCCTTGACAAAAGATTAACGCCCCCTGCCCTTTCGGCTATGCTCATGAATCCCATGAACAAAGCCATGATCCCGATCAATTTCAGGGCTATGTTTACCGAGCTCCAGCAGGTTTCCACGATCCCGTCAATGGGTTTTTGGATTCTCTTCAATGCCTGCCCGTACGTCATTACTATCAGCGCCGAATTTTTTGATTTAAGCAGCCTGATAGAATCTGAGGAAAGATTATTGGTAAATAGATAGCGGCAACTATCCGGGCTCCGTCTCTGTAGGAAGCCCATCGGTTTTAATCTCCGGGTGAAGCTGTCCATGGTGATACCAGCGCCGGTTTCGCTGCCCAGTGTGCAATAACCATAGGTGTCATCCGATTTTCCCACCACCATCCTGTTAAAAATATCCGAATCCTTCCAACTGATCCATTTAAAAACGGCCACCAGTATCGCGACAATAATAAAGGCCGACCATATCCTGCTTAAAGCCATACCTGTTTATGGTTTAAAGTTTATGGTTTGAAGGTAAGGGAGTTTTTACGAAACATGCTGTGCCTTAGTTTGAATTTTCACGCCACGGCGCAGCGACGCAACGGCCTTACTATGAGAGGACATACGTTGCGCCCTTGCGTCGTTGCGAGAAATCAAATACTACGGAGCTGAAGAGGCTTTTCTTCACGACGATTTGCCATATCTTTGCCGCCCGAAATAATAGTGGAAAGTGGAAAGTGGAAAGTGGAAAGTGGAAAGTCGACAGCTCCTGATTGGGAGCGAAGTAAGTAAATTTTAAATATGGCATTACAAGCAGGTATTGTAGGATTACCGAATGTGGGAAAATCAACTTTGTTCAATGCAGTGAGCAGCAGCGCCAAGGCACAGGCAAGCAATTATCGCTTTTGCACGATTGATCCGAATGTAGGCCTGGTCGACGTACCCGATCCAAGACTATATAAACTGGCGGAACTGGTTGTTCCTAATAAGATCATACCGACACAGATCGAGATAGTGGATATAGCCGGCCTGGTAAGAGGCGCCAGCAAAGGCGAGGGCCTCGGCAATAAGTTCCTGGCGAATATTCGCGAGGTAGATGCGGTCATTCATGTAATCCGCTGTTTTGAAGATGAGAACATCTTAAGGGATGAAGGCGCCATCAATCCTGTCAGCGACAAGGAAATAATAGATACCGAATTGCAGCTGAAAGATCTCGATGCTGTTGAAAGAAAGATTTCGAAAACTGAAAAACAAGCCCGAATCGATCCAAAGCTTAAAGCGGAATTGGATGTTTTGGTACGGTGCAAGGATCACCTGGATAAAGGAAAAAGTATTCGCGAACTCAAATTAAGCAAGGATGAAAAAGGCGCCATCGCGGATCTTTTCCTGCTGACAGATAAACCCGTTCTGTACGTAGCAAACGTAGACGAAGCTTCTATGCACACGGGCAACAAATATACCGAGGCCCTGAAAACAGCCATTAAAAATGAAGATGCCGAAATGATCATCATGAACAATTCTATTGAAGCGCAGATCGCTGAAATGGAAAATCCTGACGATAAGAAGCTTTTCATGGAGGAGTATAAAATGGTGGAACCCGCACTTGACCGGCTTATTCATTCAGCCTACAAGCTCCTTAACCTCTATACCTATTTTACTGCTGGTGTGCAGGAAGTTCGGGCCTGGACTATTCACCAGGGATGGAAAGCGCCATTGGCGGCCGGGGTCATTCACACCGATTTTGAAAAAGGATTTATTAAAGCTGAAGTGATCTCTTACGAGGATTTTGTGAAATTCGGTTCGGAAGCGGCCTGCCGGGAAGCAGGTAAACTAAGAATTGAAGGGAAAGAATACGTGGTGAAGGATGGAGATGTAATGCATTTTAGGTTTAACGTTTAATGCTTCGGATTTAAAACAATGCAGTCGCGGTGACTCTCCCAATATTAACCGTCTTCGCTCCTGCAGGTTTTCTCCCATCGTACTGGAAATTTATTTCGAGATTATTAATAAGCCGTTTTGTAATGGCAATTGTCCAGAGATAATTCTTCCCCGGCAATAATCCATCGAGCATAATATAGCTAACGGTTGTGGCCGCTCCTGTCTGCGATTTGAAACTAATATTATTATAAGTGAATTTGCCCATGATGGAGCTATTCTGCAATACGTTATACTTTGTCTCCAGGTTCACCGAATTGGAAATGGCTTCCTCTCCCCCATATAGCGGGTTATTCTTCTTATTTTCCAGTTTATAACTCGTTCCTATCCGGAATGAAGTGCCTCGAATAAAAGTTACAAATGGTTCAAGGCTGCTGATCTTTAGTTCGTAATTGCGGTTGTCAAACTGCGCATTTGGAGTATATAATGCATTCATGCCATTCCGGTAGTTAACGTTCAATGATAGAGAGCGGCTGATATTCCAGCGGAATTTCACCGGCCAGTCTTTTACTTTACGGCTTTCATACCCATAAGTCAGCAATGCTTTCCCGGTATTATTGAGATTGCTTATATCAAAACCCCATTTTGTACTGAACCGGTTAAACGAAAGAGTATTCAGGATCACCGTATTTAAGGTGATTAGATTATTATCCGCCAGCCCGTATTTGAAAGGGTTGAATTCAAAATCTCCTGTTGCAACAGATTTTTTATTTATCTGTAAAGAGGTAAGAAGATTAAATAGCGATATGAATTTTTTGAATCCTTTCAGGTCAGGGGAATTCATTACCGCTCTCGGGCTCAGGTTGAGGCTGTAGTTTAAAGTGACATAATTAGCTTTGATGAATTCATTGGTTGGTGTAAGGATGCGTATAAACTTTGCCTGGTCAGGGAAGGCCGCCAGTTCGAATTCATTCAACTGCTGTACGCCATCAGTATTATAGTCAATCCAGGCAAATTGCCCCGTACCTGCCGGAACTTCCAGGTAAGTGAAATCCCGTTTTTGTTCCTGCCCTGCTCCTACCTCGTATAGCACATTGCCGGTAAGCAAACCATTCCATTCATTCATTACGTATTCTGCCCGCCCAAGTATGGTTTCATCCGCTTTTTGACCTGAAACTCCCGTATTGCGGACTTTCAGCTTGCGAAACGTAGTAGTAAGATAGAACTGTCGTTTGGGATTGGACATTAACTCCGTTGTTACGTTGAGATTGTAGCTCCTGTCACCGGGTGAAAACTCTTTTAATGAGGGGTATTTGTATTTATCAGACCGGGTAAAGAAATTAATACCGAATTTATTCTTCTTTCTCTCGTCGGTCTTGAGATAGACAGACCAGGTGTCAAATGAGA
>DASSFT010000252.1:0-4814 GCA_035694045.1 Chitinophagaceae bacterium | reverse complement strand
CGGACAGTCCCTATCCTTTTTTGTTTTGTGGCGACCTGAACGATGTGCCCAATTCTTATACTTATTTGACCGTTCGTGGCGACCTGCAGGATGCTTTTTTAAAAAAAGGCTTTGGGATCGGCCGTACATTTTCAGCCCTGTCACCCACTCTTCGCATCGATTATATATTCGCGGACCAAAATTTTACCATCAACCAGTTCAACCGGGTGATAAAAAATTACTCAGACCACTACCTCATTCTCGCTGATCTTACGTTGAAAAAATAGCACAGGCATTCCATAGCAACCTTTTTAGCCCACAGAGAGCCGCAAAGGACACGCAGAGGACCGCGGAGTATATTTTCTAAATAATTAATCCCTTCTCTGTGGCTCTCCGTGTATTCTCAGTGGCTCTCTGTGGGCTAATTCGCTCCTATAACTCCGCAGTCGATAGAAACACTATTTTTGCGACACATTATGAGTGAACTGAAAGTTTATAATTCCCTGACAAGATCCAAGGAGATTTTTACTCCCCTGACTCCAGGTCATGTCGGCATGTATGTTTGCGGACCTACCGTTTACAGCGATGTGCACCTGGGCAACTGTCGTACATTTATTTCCTTCGACGTCATTTATCGTTTTTTCAGGTACCTGGGATACAAAGTAAGATATGTAAGGAATATTACCGATGCCGGTCATTTGGAAGGCGACAGGGATGAAGGGGACGACAAGTTTTCCAAGAAGGCAAGGCTTGAACAGCTGGAGCCGATGGAGATCGTGCAGAAGTATACGCTCGGCTTTCATAAAGTGATGGAGATGTTTAATAATCTTCCACCCACGATCGAACCGACAGCCACGGGACATATCACCGAACAGATAAGAATGGCCCAATGCATCATTGATAACGGGTATGCCTACGTTGTCAACGGTACGGTTTATTTTGACGTAGAGAAATATAATAAAGAGAAGCCCTATGGCATTTTGACGAATAGGAAACTGGAGGAATTGTTAGAAGGAACAAGAGACCTTGGAGGACAGGATGAAAAAAAAGGAAGACTGGATTTTGCGCTTTGGATTAAAGCCACGCCAGAACACCTGATGCAATGGCCTTCACCCTGGGGAATGGGTTTCCCCGGCTGGCATATTGAATGTTCGGCGATGAGTGAAAAATACCTGGGAAAGCAATTCGATATACATGGTGGCGGTATGGATCTCGCAGCCACCCATCATACCAATGAAATTGCGCAATCGGAAGCTTGCTATCACACCGCGCCTGTACGTTACTGGCTGCATACGAATATGCTTACGGTAAATGGCGTGCGAATGAGCAAAAGTGCCGGCAACGGATTTTTGCCGGGTGAATTATTTACAGGTTCTCACCCAATGCTCGAAAAAGCCTATTCGCCGATGAATGTGCGGTTCTTCATGCTGCAGACGCATTATCGCAGCACCCTTGATTTCAGCAATGAGGCATTACAGGCGGCCGACAAAGGATTGAAAAGACTGTTCGAGGCATATGGTCACCTGGAAAAGCTGTCGATCGATAAAGACTCGCCGGCAGGCAATAAAGAGTTGGATGAAAAGCTGAGAAAGCTGGTAAGAGAGTTCGATGAAAACATGAATGATGATTTCAACACGGCGAAAGTTCTTGCCAGTATGTTTGAACTGGTACCGGTCATTAATTCGATAAAGGACAAAACTGTTGAGCTTTCAGCCATATCGAAGGATACATTGAACTTAATGCAGGAGAAGTTCAAAACTTACCTGTTTGATGTATTTGGGCTGAAGCAGGTCTCCGAAACCGACAATGGCAAGCTCCAGGGAGTGATACAACTTCTTGTTGATATCCGCAGGGAGGCAAAAAGCAAAAAGGATTTCGTGACCTCAGATAAAATACGGAACCAGCTTTCGCAATTGGGTATTGCCATCAAGGATGAAAAAGATGGGAATATGACGTGGACGGTGGAGTGATTATTTTGAATGATGAATTTTGAATGTTGAATGAAGGGATGTCATTTAGATCGAAGTGCCCGAAAAGAAAGAGCGTAGAAAGAATACGAAGAGCGATGGGTTTTCGGTTTTCTCTTTTCCTTCGCTCCCGCTCTGTTTCTCACTCTACTCTCAACAATATCCTGTATCTTTTTGTGCAAATCTTGCTTCATGCGAAAGATATTTTTTTCCCTTGCACTCGTTTTTCCCATTCTTGTTTTTTCCCAGATCAAAAAAGCCCCGGAAAAAAATGACGGTGAAGGCCCCTGGCCCCAGCTGATCATTCGTGGGGTTATTTTGATCAATGGGACTGGCGCGCCGCCGATAGGGCCGGTTGATATTGTCGTTGAAAGGAACAGGATCAAACAGGTAGCAGTAGTCGGCGCTCCCGGGTTAGCAATAGATAGTTCGCGAAGACCGAAACTCATTGCTGGAGGAAAAGAGTTGAATTGTGAAGGCATGTATTTATTGCCCGGCTTTATTGATATGCATGGTCATATTGGCGGCAAGGAGCAGGGCACACCGGCCGAATATGTTTTCAAACTATGGATGGCTCACGGTATCACCACCATCCGTGACCCTTCTGCAGGCAATGGGTTGGATTGGGTGCTGGAGGAAAAAAGATTAAGTGCTACTAATAAGATAACAGCACCCCGCATATTCGCATATACGGCTTTTGGACAGGGAAGCAAAGACCCGATCGCTACACCCGACCAGGCGAGAGAATGGGTAAGAGACAATGCAAAGAAAGGAGCAGATGGGATTAAATTCTTCATTGCAGCGCCGGATATCATGAAGGCGGCATTGGAAGAAAACAAGAAATTGGGTTTGCGCTCCGCCTGTCACCATGCGCAGATGGATGTGGCAAGATGGAATGTATTAAACAGCGCCAGGGCTGGCTTGACCAGTATGGAACATTGGTATGGACTGCCTGAAGCATTGTTTACCGACAAAACCATCCAGAACTATCCACTTAATTACAACTATCAAAATGAGCAGAACCGTTTTGAAGAAGCCGGTAAACTCTGGAAACAGGCCGCGCCTCCTTACAGCGAACATTGGAATAAAGTAATGAATGAGTTGATCTCGCTTGATTTTACCATTGATCCTACATTTAATATTTATGAAGCCAACCGCGACCTGATGCGGGCAAGAAGGGCTGAATGGCATGAGACCTATACATTACCTTCTTTATGGAAATTCTATGAGCCGAGCCGCACATCGCACGGATCGTACTGGCATAGCTGGGGAACCGAACAGGAAATACAATGGAAAGAAAATTATCGCCTGTGGATGACATTTGTAAATGAATACAAGAATCGCGGCGGTAGAGTAACGGTAGGAACCGACGCAGGATTCATTTACGAACTCTATGGATTTTCTTATGTAAGAGAGCTGGAGTTGTTGCGCGAAGCCGGCTTTCATCCGCTTGAAGTGATCCGCTCAGCCACCTTATATGGTGCACAGGCCTTAGGTATGGAAAAAGAGATTGGAAGCGTGGAAGTAGGCAAACTGGCAGATTTTGTTATAGTGAATGCGAACCCGCTGGAAAACCTCCAGGTATTATATGGAACAGGTGCTATAGCACTCAATGAAAAGAATGAAGTGATAAGAAGAGGGGGTGTCAGCTATACGATCAAAGACGGGATTATTTACGATGCAAAGAAATTGCTGGCAGATGTGAAAAAAATAGTTGATGAGGAAAAAGCAAAAACAGGTTTGAAATTGACCCAGCCGGGGTTTTAGTTAATAGTCGTTAGTCACAAAGAAATCGGAAGCTACCGACTACCGACTATCGACTTTCTTTTTTCTGCTCTTAGGATCTCCCGTTTGCCAGGAGGTCCGGGGATCTTCTCAATTCCAAAACCTGCTGCCTTCATGGCTCTTTGCACATCTCCCTTGCTGCAATAGGTAACAAGAATTCCCCCAGGCGACATCATATTGAATAATTTTTCAAAGATGCTTTTTGTCCAGAGTTCGGGTTGAGCCACAGGAGCGAAAGCATCGTAGTAAGCGAGGTTGAAAGGTTGATGGGTTGAAAAGTTGACAAGATCTGTCCTTGATTTATGAAAAGTAAAAAAAGGACTCATTGCGATATCTTTTTCCCAATCACAGCTGTGCAATTTTTCAAAGGACGGCTGGTAAGCAGCTTGTTTAAGCTGTTCGCAATAGTTTAATAAGCTAATTTCATTGTCACGCAAAGGATAGAGTTCGACGGAAGTATAATGAACAGGTTGATTTTTCGTATCCGCTTCAATTAATGTAAGCAAGGCATTTAGGCCAGTGCCAAAACCCATCTCAAAAATGTTAATTGGTTTACCGGTTAACTCGTTAATTAGGTATGAGAACCCAGCTTCAATGAACACATGCAAGGATTCCTGTATCGCACCGTGAATAGAATGATAGGTAACATTCATTTCAGGAATAGCGATGCTCGCCGAACCATCTTTTGTTATGATCATCTTTCTTTCCATTCGCAGAGCGGAGTATGAACGCAGGTTATTATGCCGGTTATGATAAATTATGATCTGTGGAAATCTTAATAGTCCTAATAATCCGCGTTCCTTCCTAAGATAAGCCCGAATCGGGTAAGCACGCAGATTATCATGTCAGTCATGATAGATTATGATCTGCGGAAATCTTAATAATCGTAATAATCTGCGATCCTTATTTGACCCCTGATAAAATTCAGCAATTTTTCTTAACTGATCCACATTAATCCTGCCTAACTTAGGCGCATGCATTATGTCAAACATCTCTCAAAAGATGAGAAATTAAAAAAACTGATCAGGCAGCACGGCGTCTTTGAGTTAAAAGGGCAAAAGAATCTTTGTCTTTATCTCTGTT
>DASSFT010000251.1:0-3502 GCA_035694045.1 Chitinophagaceae bacterium | reverse complement strand
GCCGGAAAATTATTAGTGCCTGCCATAAACTCAGTATACTGGGGCATTCTCTTGCTCGGGATTACGGAAGAATCCTCGTATGATCGTTTCTGAGTTTGGGAAAATGATGCTGAAACTAGCAGACAGAAAATGCCTGCTAATAGGATGTACTTTTTGCTAGCCATAACTAAGGATTAAGATTTTAACAAAAATTCAATGCGTTAATATTTCGCAAAATTATGACTTACACCTTAATTGCCAAATTTTTGTAATACTATTTCGGAGGATTTGTACTTTATTTTGCCGTTATTTCCACGTTCTATAACTGTATTTTTTCGTTTTCCGACTCTATAAGTTTTTGCGCCGTAAATTGCCGCACTTATACTTATGCAACTGCCGGTCCACCTGATTAAAGATGAATTAAAAATTTTTGAGACACGCTTCAAGGAAGCTGTACGAAGCCAGACTCCGCTGCTCGACCGCATCATGCGATTCATTGTAAAGCGTAAAGGCAAGCAGCTGCGCCCCATGTTTGTACTACTTTCTGCAAAACTGTGCAATGAAGTGAATGACTCCGCCTACAGGGCCGCTTCGCTGGTTGAACTTCTTCATACAGCAACCCTTGTACACGACGATGTGGTGGACGATTCCATGGAGCGAAGAGGTTTTTTTTCAACTTATGCGCTGTGGAAAGCCAAAGCAAATGTCCTTATTGGAGATTACCTGTTCGCAAAAGGCCTGCTGCTCTCGCTCGATCATAATGACCATAAATTGCTTCACATAATCTCCGACGCGGTCAGGAAAATGAGCGAAGGTGAATTGCTGCAACTGGAAAAAGCGAGATCGCTAAACCTCAAAGAAGATATTTATTTCGAGATTGTAAAAACCAAAACTGCCTCTCTTCTTGCTTCTGCCTGCGCGGCAGGTGCCTGGGCGACCAGCAATGACAATGATGTTACTGAGAAAATGAGACTATTTGGAGAAAAAGCCGGCATTGCCTTCCAGATCAAGGATGATTTATTTGACTATGCCAGTGAAAATGTTGGCAAACCTACCGGCAATGATATCAAAGAAAAAAAACTGACACTTCCGCTCATCTATTCACTGAACAAGGTGGATAAGGAAACCCGGCGCAAGATGATCTACATCATCAAAAACAATAACAGGGACAAGGAAAAAGTGAAATGGGTGATCGATAAGGTTGAAGACAGTGGCGGAATAAAATATGCCGCAGAAAAAATGAACGAATATAAAAATGAAGCTCTGCAGATCTTAAGGCAATTTGCCGAAACACCTGCCAGGAAAGGACTTGAAGACCTGGTGACTTACGTTACTGATCGCAAATACTGATTTTGGAATGAACATAAAATCCTATGCAAAAAAGATGGAAAATACTGGACGCTGACCCCGCCAAAGTAAACCTGCTGCAGGAATCATTGAAGATACACCCCGTTATTTGCAAAATACTCGTCGAACGTGGCATCGAAACATTTGATACGGCCAGGAATTTTTTCCGCCCTTCCCTTAGCGATCTGCATGATCCCTGGCTGATGAAAGACATGGACAAAGCAGTAACCAGGATACTGGCTGCCGTCAACAACAAAGAGAAAATCCTGGTATTCGGCGACTACGATGTGGATGGAACAACTGCTGTCGCCTGCATGTACCAGTTCCTGAAAACAGTTTATGACAATATTGATTTTTACATTCCTCATCGCTACCGGGAAGGATATGGTGTAAGCAAAGCCGGGATAGATTTTGCCAGGGAAAATAATTTCTCCCTCATCATTTCTCTCGATTGTGGCATCAAGTCCGGCGCCCTGATCGCTTATGCAAAAGATATAGGTGTTGATTTCATTGTATGCGATCATCACCTGCCCGACGAACTTTTGCCTCCGGCTGTCGCAATCTTAAATCCCAAACAAAAAGATTGCAATTATCCGTATAAAGAATTATGCGGATGTGGTGTCGGGTTTAAGCTGATTTCAGCCCTCGCGCCCCAATTTGGCTTAGGAGATGATCAGGTATTCGAATACCTGGATCTCGTGGCAACTGCCATTGCAGCCGATATTGTACCCATCACCGGGGAAAACCGCATACTGGCTTTTCATGGCTTAAAGAAAGTTAATACCAGTCCCAATAAGGGTATCAAAGCGCTTATTCAACTGAGCAGCCTTAAACAGGAATTGCATATCAGTAATCTTGTATTCATGATCGCTCCCAGGGTAAATGCGGCCGGAAGAATGGACGATGCAAGAAAGGCCGTTCAGCTATTCGTCGCTACTACGGATAGTGAAGCTCTCCATTACGGTGAAATGCTTCACAGCGATAACTCTGATAGAAAAGAAGCCGATCTCAGTATCACTGAAGAAGCACTGGCATTGATCGGTGAAAACGCTGAGTGGAAAGAACGTCGCTCCACTCTCGTATTTAAACCGCATTGGCACAAAGGGGTTGTAGGTATAGTAGCATCGAGACTGATCGAACATTATTACCGGCCTACGATCGTATTGACACAATCCGGAGAATACGCGTCTGGAAGTGCCAGAAGTGTTCCCGGCTTCAACCTGTACGAGGCAATCCATGCGTGCCGCGATCACCTGCTTGGATACGGAGGCCATTTTGCAGCGGCAGGAATAACGTTGGAACTGGCACAGGTAGATGCTTTCCGGAATAAATTCGAAGAAGTGGTTTCCTCTACCATCCACCCGGATCTGCTTATACCTGAATTCGTCATTGATGAGGAAATCCAACTCCGCGACATCAAATGGTCTTTTTATAATATACTTGGCCAGATGGAACCTTTTGGTCCCGAAAATCTCCGTCCCGTATTTATCGCCCGCCAGGTAATGGATACCGGCTACTCCAGGATCGTAAAAGAGCAACACCTCCGCTTCTCTGTCCGGCAGGGTGATACAGTGGTCACCGGCATTGGTTTTGGCATGGCTGACAAATTATCCTTGCTGCAACTCAAAAAACCGGTAGATATCGTTTTCAAGATCGATGAGAATGAATGGAATGGCGAAAAGAACCTCCAGATCAGGGTAATCGACATCAGAATGACAGCAAACTAAGAGCTGCTCCCCGGTATTATATTATTGTTACTGGCTCCTGTTCATGTCGCTGGTACATAGTTTTGCCCTGCAAACAATAATTATCACCATTAAATTATGAATTGGTTTTTTACTTAGCTTAGTTGCTAGTTCAAAAGCCACTCCTTATTAAAACCACTGGTTCCAGGTTAGGTTATTAATAAAAAAAATTATACCGCGTCGGATTAGTATCGCTTTAAAGCTCGCGACAAAAACTACTATTCATACATCACATACAACGAAAACGATAAAGCTTATGAGAAAAATTTACGTATTGCTGCTTGCTATTGTTATTTCCGGTGGCCTGATGGCACAAACCCCCGTTCCAATGGCTTCTCAAACCGGATTAAGTTACACCGAAAATTTTGCTGACATAGCTAACTGGACAAATGGTTTCGCATCTGGTATCGGCGCGAACCGTTTCGGCTCTG
>DASSFT010000250.1:0-11074 GCA_035694045.1 Chitinophagaceae bacterium | reverse complement strand
GTTCCAGGTTAATGTCTTTCCTGTTTTGAATGAAGTGAGGACAAAGCTTTCCATATCACCCTGGATATCCCCCATTGAACCCATAATGCGGGTGCGCCGGCCTTCGTAAGAAACAAATGCTTCCATAGAAAAAGCAGCTGTGGCGCCATTCTTAAATTGCATGTTGACGATAAGATGGTCGGGTTGATCGTTGTCCATGCGGTAGACACAACGCCCATAGTTTGTAGTCTTCAACCCTTTCAGGATTGCCTTGTCCCATTTGCTTTTATCGTCCGGAAGATCGAACACATACAGTCTTTTTCGGTCACGATAATAGATCTGCAATGCAGAATAAGGACAGGTGCTTTCCACGGCGCAGCCTTCCGCGCAGCGTTCGGTACTTCCTGCCGGTGCATTTTCTTTTTTAAACCATTTCAGGTTGCCAAAGCAGTGCACCATATCGATAGGTTCATTGACCAGCCATCGTATGATATCAGCATCGTGGGATGATTTGGCAAGAATAATAGGAGTAGCCGTTTTACTATTTCGCCAGTTGCCGCGAACATAGGAATGGCTCATATGGATATATTCGATAGGTTCCAGGTGTTGCAGGCTAACCACATCTCCTATCATTTTAGCATCGATTATCTGTTTTAATTCGCGGAAATAAGGTGTATAGCGAAGTACATGGCACACTCCGACAATTCTTCCTGTTTCCTTTGCTTTGGACAATATTGTCCTGCATTCTTCTTCTGTCGGAGCGATTGGTTTCTCCAACAATACATCGTATCCTTTTTCCAATGCCTGCAGGCAGGGAGCGCTGTGTAGCTGGTCCGGCGTAGCTATTATGACCGCGTCGGCAAATTTTTCTTTTTTAAATACATCTTCCCAGGTCGTAAAACAATTGGAAGCAGGTATTTTATGGCGGCGGGCTGTTTTTTCAAGGCGATAAGAATTTGGATCGGCCACGGCAGTGACTCTCATTTCAGCGGGGTTATTTATAGCATATTCGGCATAATTGGTACCGCGATGACCTGCGCCGACCAGGATGACCTCTACCGGTCTTTCCAGTTTTTTATGAAGAGGGTTATAGTAAAGGTCCTCATGCAGGCCGAACTTCCGGGCTACCTGTTTCCAACCGTTCAGCGCTGTATTTTTTAGCAGGATAAAAGGCTCTAATAAAGTCTCTGGGGAGATGAACTGACGAAATACCATTCTATCGGTCTTAAAATGTAAAAAATGAAGTGGTCTCCCATTTTGATTTCTCGCAATCCCGCAAACATGCGGGACGGCGACGCAATGGCCTTACTATGAAGGCACACACGTTGCGCCTTTGTCCCGCCCCTCGGCGGGATGGCGTGAGATTTATTTTCAAACTGAGACACCGCCAAAAATCAATACGGCTAACCGCAGTCAGTTAATCAAATCTTATTCCATTGTCGAATGGTCGCCAGGCTTTTGCATTTTGCAAACAAAAGAGTCTACCATAAAGCACTGTACTAACAACTGTTAAGCTTTCTCGGCAAAAAACTTAATTTTACAGGCTAATAACAAGCCATGGCTTATCAACCTTTGAATAAAGTGCGCATAGTCACTGCAGCAAGCCTATTTGACGGGCATGACGCGGCAATAAACGTTATGCGGAGGATCATGCAGAGCAAGGGCGCGGAGATCATCCATCTCGGGCACAACAGGTCAGTAAAAGAAATCGTGGAAACCGCCATAGAAGAAGATGTACAGGGTATCGCAATCACCTCCTACCAGGGTGGACATCTCGAGTTTTTTAAATACATGAAAGACCTGCTGGATGAAAACGGCTGCGGTCATATAAAAATATTTGGGGGTGGGGGCGGAACTATCCTGCCTCATGAGATTGAAGAATTGCACAAATACGGCATTACCAGGATTTATTCCCCTGATGATGGAAGAAAGATGGGACTGGAAGGTATGATCGAAGATGTAATTAAAAGAATCGATCCCTCAGCGGAAGAAATGAAGGATCAGAAATGGAACGGCCAGCTTCCTTTAGACGAAGTGAAAGATGTAAGACGCATCGCCCGAGCAATAAGCGTCGCCGAAAAAGGTGATGATTATTCCAACCAACTTAAAGAAATAATCAAACTATCAGAGTCTAAGACCCCCCCCTCGGGGGGCAGGGGGGCCGGGCCCGTCCTCGGCATCACCGGTACAGGTGGCGCCGGCAAAAGCAGCGTGACCGATGAGATAGTCAGACGATTTTTAAACAACTTCACAGACAAAACTATCGCCGTCATTTCTGTCGATCCTTCCAAGAAAAAAACGGGAGGCGCTTTGCTCGGCGACAGGATTAGAATGAATGCCATCTCGCATCCGAGAGCTTACATGAGAAGCCTGGCAACAAGAGATGATAATACGGCATTAAGTTCGCATGTGCAGGAAGCTATTGATATCTGCAAGGCAGCAGGGTATGATTTTATAATCCTGGAATCCGCCGGCGTTGGTCAAAGCGATGCATCAATACTCGATCATTGCGATGTGAGCCTGTACGTGATGACACCGGAATATGGCGCGGCTTCACAGTTGGAAAAGATCAACATGCTGGACTATGCCGACCTGATCTGCATAAATAAGTTTGACAAGGCCGGAGCGCTGGATGCGTTGGCGGATGTGCGCAAACAATACAAGCGTAATCACCAGCTATTTACTGCAAAAGATGATGAGTTACCCATTGTGGGAACCATTGCCAGCAAATTCAACGATGATGGGGTAAATCATTTATTTGAACTGTTGCTGAAAAAAATCGAAGCGAAGACCAAAACGCGTTTTGGTGAATTTCATTTTGCAGAGACTGCGAAGGTTTCACAAGCGGTTATTCCGGCTAACCGTGTGCGTTATCTTTCTGAAATTTCGGAAGGCAACCGCAATTATGATCAGTTGGTAAAAGACCAGGCAGCTATTGCGTCGCAGTTGTACCAATTGGACGGCACTATCGCATTGATTAAAAAATCTCCGGTTGCAGCCGCAGTCCCGGTGGAGAATTTGGAGAAATTGAAACAAAATCTTGAAGAGCAATTAACTCCTGTCAGCCGCAAGCTTATCCAGAACTGGCCAGAAAAAGTCAAGGAGTACAATAAAGACTATTACGAATATACGGTCCGCGATAAAGTGATAAAACAACCTATGTTCACCAAGAGCCTTAGTGGTTCAAGAATTCCAAAAGTTGTTTTACCTAAATACAAGGACTGGGGTGACATATTGCAATGGCAGGCACAGGAAAATGTGCCGGGTCATTTTCCATTTACAGCCGGGGTATTCCCGTTGAAAAGAGAGGGAGAAGATCCTACAAGGATGTTTGCCGGTGAGGGCGGTCCCGAGAGGACAAACAGGAGATTCCACTATGTTTCGCTTGACCAACCGGCAAAACGATTATCAACAGCATTCGATAGCGTGACGCTATATGGTGAAGATCCTGATCATCGCCCGGATATCTACGGTAAAGTGGGCAATAGCGGGGTAAGTATCGCTACTGTTGATGATGCCAAAAAATTGTATAGCGGGTTTGATCTTTGTGACCCCAGGACATCCGTGAGCATGACTATCAATGGGCCCGCGCCGATGTTGCTGGCTTTCTTCATGAATGCAGCTATCGACCAGCAATGCGAGAAATATATTTTACAGAACAATTTGAAAGACGAAGTCAACAAAATTATCGAGTCGAAATACAAGGCGGATGAATTGCCAAAATATATCGGTGTTGATGGCAAGCCGGTATTGCCTTTTAAAGGAGAATTGCAGGGTTCGCTGCCGGCTGGTAACAGTGGGTTGGGTCTGCGATTACTGGGTTTGTCCGGTTCGGATGTTTTACCGGCTGAAGTATATGGAAAAATTAAGACCGAAGCTTTGTCGCAGGTTAGAGGAACTGTGCAGGCGGATATCTTAAAAGAAGACCAGGCCCAGAACACCTGCATTTTTTCAACGGAGTTTGCCCTGAAACTCATGGGTGATGTACAGGAGTATTTTATTGACAATAAGGTGCGCAATTTTTATAGCGTAAGTATCAGCGGCTATCATATTGCGGAAGCAGGTGCTAATCCTATTACCCAGCTTGCCTTTACACTGGCAAATGGGTTTACATACGTAGAATATTATCTCAGCCGTGGGATGAACATCGATGATTTTGCTCCCAATCTTTCTTTCTTTTTCAGTAATGGGATGGATGCGGAGTACAGTGTCATTGGTCGTGTTGCAAGGAGAATATGGGCCAAGGCAATGAAATATAAATACAAGGCCAACAAGCGCAGCCAGATGCTCAAGTATCATATACAGACTTCGGGCAGAAGCCTGCATGCCCAGGAAATTGATTTCAACGATATACGAACGACATTGCAGGCATTATATGCGATCTATGATAATTGCAATTCACTTCACACCAACGCCTATGATGAAGCCATTACGACGCCAACCGAGGAAAGCGTACGAAGGGCGATGGCCATCCAGTTAATAATAAACCGTGAGCTGGGCACCGCTAAAACAGAAAATTTCAACCAGGGCAGTTTCGCTATTGAAGAGTTGACCGAGCTGGTGGAAGAAGCTGTATTATCAGAATTTGACAGGATCACTGAGCGCGGCGGTGTTTTGGGAGCTATGGAAAGGATGTACCAGCGCAACAAGATACAGGAAGAAAGTTTGTATTATGAGCACCTGAAACATACCGGGGAACTTCCGTTGGTAGGGGTCAATACATTTTTGAATAAAAAAGGAAGCCCGACCATTGTACCCGGCGAGGTGATAAGAAGTACACCGGAAGAAAAAGAGGTACAGATAAAAAATCTCCAGGCGTTTTGGAAAAGAAACGAGGCTGAGAGTGAAAAAGCGTTGAAGAAACTAAAAGCAGTGGCGATCAACAATGGTAACCTTTTTGAGCAGTTGATGGAGACTGTGAAGTATTGTTCGCTGGGTCAGATCACTCATGCATTGTACGAAGTAGGTGGACAGTACCGCAGGAACATGTGACAGGTAAATAGCCAGGGACTGTTTTAAAAAATAAAAAAACCACCCGCAGGTGGTTTAGTGGGTTTATAGAAACAACTCCCGCTAATGTGAAGGAGTTGGAGTATACGCCGCCTTCGAATGAATTCCCTCTGCGATCTCTTCGATCATTTTTTTATTGAAAGCTTCCAGGTCTTTGGGGCTGCGACTTGTGACTAACCCATTATCCACGATCACCTCTTTGTCTTCCCACATCGCGCCGGCGTTTTCCAGGTCTGTCCGGATTGAAGGATAAGAAGTCATATTACGTCCATCAACCAGCCCGGTTTCAATGAGTAACTGCGGCCCATGACAAATAGCCGCAACCGGTTTACCTTGTTCTAAGAATTGTTGAGCAAATTCCACACAGTCTTTATTTATTCTCATCTTATCGGGATTGATGACTCCACCGGGAACAACAAGAGCATCATAGTCGTTTACATCCGCTTTTTCCACGTTTACATCAACGGGCAACTCAATTGACCAATGATCATGATCCCAGGCCTTCACTTTATCTTTCTGTGGTGATACAATGTGTACTACAGCCCCGGCTTCTTCCAATGCTTTTTTCGGGCTCGTCAGTTCTACTTCTTCAAAACCAGTTTCGGTCAGGATGGCGACTTTTTTGCCGTTTAATTTTTTTGCCATAACATTTCAATTAAGAGTGAGTAATTGGTCAACATAGCCTTTCAAAAAAGGTACCATGAATAAAAAAGTGGATAAAAATCACAAGATGATCGCGGATTCGGAGATGAGATCGCGGATTAAGAGATGAGAAGCTGATGCCACGGATTTACGAGAAATGCGACACAGGTATATTTTTTCGTTGCGTCGTAGCGTCGTAGCGAGAAACGGAAATGATGCCACTGATCACGGATGCTGATCGCGGATTTAGAGATGAGATCGCTGATTCCGAGATGAGGAGATGATGTCACGGATTTATGGGAAATGCGATACGGGTATTTTTTTTCGTTGCGTCATTGTCCCGCACAATTCACATTTTCAAATTTTCAAACCTGTCTGCCGTCAGGCAGGTTAACTAATTTTCAAATTTATCCCGCTGCAGCTTTATCGAGCATCCACAAAGATTTTTCCGCATTGACATATTGTACAGGATAGATTTTTTTTACGGGCTTGTTGAAGACTGCGCTGACAACTTTGGATTTTTCTTTGCCCGACACCAGGAAGATTATTTGACTCGCTTTATTGATCAATGGAAAAGTAAAAGTGATGCGCCAGGATTGTTTATCTGCTATCCAGACCTGTTTGATAAGTTGCCGGTTTTCTATTAAAACAGGCGTATTAGGAAATAACGAAGCCGTATGGCCGTCATTCCCTGTCCCCAATAACAACCAGTCAAATGCCGGAGATTTGTTTGCAAAAAATTTTCTGATCGTTGCTTCATACTGCCTGGCATTCTGACCAGGATCACCTGTTACGGGTACAGGAAAGATATTTTTTGGGGGTATATCTATTTTATCCAGCAGGCTTTTTTTTACCATATTATAATTGCTGTCGGGCGAGCTATGGCTTACAAATCTTTCATCGCTCCAGAATAGAAACACTTTTTTCCAGGGAATATTTTTACTGAGTTCATTTGAAGCTAATAGTTCATAAAGTCGCTTTGGCGTATTGCCACCGGACAGGGCAACGGAGAATTTTCCCTGTTTAGCAATTACCCGGTGACAGGCAGCAACAAAAAAATGCGCTGCAGCCAGGCTCATCGTTTCATGATCTTTCCAGGTGGTCTTGTCGGGGATCGTTTTCATTTCTTTTTTTTCACCGTGTTCTTTAGTAAACCATTCTCAGGAAGAAGTATCCAGTTTCTGTGATCTCTTTTCATCAGTTGCTCAGCAGTCCTGGGACCCCAGCTCCCCGGTTTATAGTTCGGGAACCGTGTCACGGATTCTTTCTTCCAGGCTTCCAGTACAGGAGAGACCACTTTCCAGGCTTCTTCTACCTGGTCGGCACGCATAAAAAATGATGCGTCGCAGTCCAGCGCTTCCAGGAGTAAGGTCTCATAGGCTTCCGGTACCGGCTCGTCATAGCTTTCCTTATAAGTAAAATCCATTTCTACCGGTTTGATCTGCAGTTTTACGCCCGGCGTTTTTGCATGAAATAGTAAAGTGATCTCCATTTCCGGTTGAATACTGATGATAAGCTGGTTCGGTCCGCGATCGGTCATAGATTTTGCATCAAATAAATTGTGAGGAATGTCTTTAAATTGAATAACGATCAGTGAAGTTGTCCTGTCAAGGCATTTACCGGTGCGCAGGTAAAAGGGAACATTCTGCCAGCGCCAGTTGTCAACAAATAATTTGAGCGCAACAAAAGTTTCGGCATTTGACCTGGTATTGACATTTTTTTCTTTCCTGTATGCGACCTGCTTTTTGCCATTGACCGAGCCTTCGCCGTATTGTCCCCTCACTACATTCTTATCAATATCTTTCGGAGTTAACCGGCGAACGGACTTCAATACGTCTACTTTTTTATTACGGATATCCTCGGCATCCATGGATACCGGAGGCTCCATAGCCGTAATGCATAATAGCTGAAGAAGATGATTTTGTATCATGTCCCTCAAAGCACCATTGGTATCATAATAACTCCCGCGGCCGGCTATCCCGATATTTTCAGCCACGGTTATCTGCACATGATCAATATAATTATGGTTCCAGACGGATTCGTAAACAATATTGGCAAACCTGAATGCCATCAGGTTCTGAACAGCTTCTTTGCCGAGATAATGATCAATGCGATAGATCTGTTTTTCTTTAAAAAGTTTTGTGAGCAATTGGTTCAGCCCATGCGCCGACTGCCAGTCGCTGCCGAAAGGTTTTTCTACAACAATCTTATCCAACTCCGATTCGCTCATCAGGCCATTTTCGGACAACAATAGTGAAATGGGCTCGATAAACTTTGGTGAAACGGAATAATAAAACAGGCGGGTCGCCCGCTTCTTCCATTTTTTATCGTTCTGGTTTACGATGCTGGCGAGACGCGCAAAACTATCTTCGGCTGTAAAATCTCCCTGGAAGTAAAAGACATGTTCAGCGAATTTTTTCCACTCCTGTTTTTTGGCTTTGCCGCTCCGCGAGAAAGTATTTATTCCTTCCAACAGGTGTTTCTCAAAGTCCTTTTGTTCCATTTTTTCGTGATGCACTCCGTAGATAGCAAACTGTTGAGGCATAAACCCGTTTATAAACAGGTTATAAAAGGCGGGAAAGAGTTTTCTCCAGGCCAGGTCGCCATTGCCACCGAAGATGACAATATTGGCGGCCATTAACTGCGGTTTAAACATATACTATCGTTTAATCTTCTAATCTTCCTTTGGTTTCTGGGTGGAAACAGCAACTGGGGGCTTGTTTTCCCACTGCGAATGAAAAATACCGGGTTTGTCAGTTCGTTCATAGGTATGTGCACCAAAATAATCACGCTGTGCCTGGATCAGGTTTGCTGGCATGCGCGAATCCACCAGTGCATAAAAATAATTCAGTGCCGCTGACAATGCCGTCGCTGGAATGTGACGGGCCATTGCAATGTTCAGGAGTTGTCGTACACTGTCGTGTGATTTTCCAAGAGTATCCCGGAATAAGGCTGAGGAGGCAATATTGGACAACGAGTTATCCTGCAGATAAGCTTTTCGCAAATCATTCAGCAATACTGACCGGATAATACAACCACCCTTCCACACGCGGACCACCTCAGCTATATCAATACCATAATTATACTGGCGCGAGGCAACAGACAACAATTCGAGTCCCTGCGCGTAAGACAAAAGAAACCCAAAATGCAAGGCATTTTTGCAAAGAGCTATCAAATCTTTTTTAGCGATGGGATCTTCATTGGCCTGAAGAGGGTACAGTCTTGCATTTTTTTCCCGCAGTTCTTTCTGTGAAGAAATATAACGCATGCTTACTGCCGCATCAATCACAGGAAGAGGTACGTTCAATTCCATAGCACTCTGGCTTGTCCACATACCGGTACCTTTTTGTTTGGCCTTGTCAAGCACCATATCTACCAGGTCGTTCCCTGTATCATCGTCTTTCTTAAGAAATATATCGGCAGTTATTTCGATTAAAAAAGACTGCAGTTCTGCTTGATTCCATTGTTTAAATACTTCGTGAAGCTCATTATTGGATAGCAAGCCTGCCGTTTTTAACAGGCCGTACGCCTCACTGATCATCTGCATCATCGCATACTCGATTCCATTATGTACCATTTTGGTATAATGACCCGCCGCGCCGTTACCTATAAATGAAACACAGGGACCTTCATCGGTTTTTGCTGCAATCGCTTCCAGGATATTTTTGATACGCTCGTAGCTTTCACGGTTTCCGCCAGGCATCATGCTGGGACCATACCTCGCTCCTTCCTCGCCACCACTTACACCCATACCGACAAAGTGAATGCCGGATCCCTGCAGCTCACTATATCTCCTTTCGGTATCCACGAAGTGGGAATTGCCTCCATCAATGAGAATATCTCCTTTTTGTACAAGTGGCAACAAATCTGCAATTACTGCATCTACGATCTTGCCGGCAGGCACAAGCAGCATAATAACGCGAGGGGTTTCGAGAGCCTTGACAAATTCGGGCAACGAAGGGGCGGTTGTTACTTTTTTTCCCCTGGCCTCGGCCATCAACCTTTGCTGTTGTTTGGTATCACGGTCATAGCCACAAACTTCAAAGCCATGCTCTGCTACATTCAGCACGAAGTTGCTTCCCATTGTTCCTAAACCGATCATTCCGAAATGAGCCGCCATTAAAAAACTTTTGATGAAGGTACAGCACTAAACAGAAATAAAATGTCATGCGGCAGTTAAGTGGTGCCTCAGTTTGAAAACAAATCTCACGCCACGGAATTAAAGAACTGCCACGGATACACGGATATTTCATTTTTTTTCAGAGAAGCCCCCGCTTATTGCGGGACACTACGAAATTGAAGAAACGCCATGGATACACGGAGTAGAGGGAGAAACAGAGCGGGAGCGACAATCGGAGAGAGGAATAGATCAATAGCGGGGGAGAAAAAATCTAGAGAACACCGTTCTTCGCACTCTTTCTTCGTTCTTTGGGTACATGGATGCCTTTGTCTTTTTTCCGTGTATCCGTGGCAAATCCTAAGAGACCGCTACTGGCAGTTGATCAGTGCCCGGGTATAATCGATTTTTCTAATCCCCTACATTTGCCGTATGAAAACAGTAATAGGTTGGGGCTTGTTTGTCATCGTTATCATCAGTTGCTCACGAGGCCCCTATGCAACAACGAATAAAGCCTATAAAAAGCAATCGAAAGAATATGGGAAGTTGTTGAGCCGGTACCCGGTGGAGGATTCAGCAGGATTGGCTTATGCAAATTCCTGGGTAGGCACTACCAATTTCACTATGAGAAGGCCGAATTTTGTGATCATTCATCATACTGCACAGAACAGTTGCGACGAAACCCTGAAAACTTTTACCCTGACAAGAACACAGGTCAGTGCTCACTATGTGATTTGCCGCGACGGAACGGTCCATCATATGCTCAATGATCTGCTTAGGGCCCACCATGCCGGCGTCAGCAAATGGGGCAATGCCACCGATATTAATAGCAGCAGTATCGGAATTGAGATAGATAATAACGGGTTTGAGCCTTTTACCGAAGCCCAGGTAAACAGCCTGATCGACTTATTGGGAAGATTAAAGAGAGCTTACAATATCCCAGTCACCAATTTTGTCGGTCATGCAGATATAGCGCCTGGAAGAAAAGTAGACCCCAGCCGTTATTTTCCCTGGCAAAAACTGGCAGAAAATGGTTATGGCTACTGGTATGATACCCTCAACGTGCAGGTGCCGGAAAATTTCAATGCCTTTCAAGCTTTACGTATAGTAGGGTACAATGTTAAAGACAGCGTTTCTGCAATCCAATCTTTTAAAATACACTTTACACCTGCCGATTCCTCAAAAACGCTAAATGAAGGGGACAGGAAGATTCTTTTTGACCTGGAAAAGAAATATCAATAAAGGTTGAAAGGTTTAAGGGTTGAAAGGTTTAAAGGTTGCGTGAGAACTTGAAGGATTGCCACGGATACACGGATGACTTCATTT
>DASSFT010000249.1:0-6522 GCA_035694045.1 Chitinophagaceae bacterium | reverse complement strand
ATCAGACACACAACTATTCACTCAATCAGACGGAAACTATAACAAGGTCTTCATCACTACTGTAAAAAGCAGTATTTACTGGGCAAGCCACCCGGGACAAACAGTATACGTCAGCCATGTGAACGGAAAGCTACAGGTCAGGTTTTGCGGGCTCACACTAAGCGGGTCCAATGGAGGAACGGGTTTTACAACTCTTGCTTCGGGTAATGTGGTCCAGCTCTAGAGCTCGTTATACATAATCATTTCTCGGAAACCGAAAAATGATGACCTCCGTCAACGCCCTGTTTTTGTTGGAAGTTTTAAGTTACATTCGCCGTTCAAATCAATAAAAATGAAAAGGGTATTTCTTGCATTAGCTGTTTTCAGCTTTTTTTCAGCCTCTGCACAGACAGCAGATGACGTGATCCAGAAATATACGGCCAACATTGGCGGCATAGAGGGCTTTAATAAGATAAAAACGCTGAAGATCACAGGGACTTACACAACGCAGGGATATGATCTCCCTCTAACCATCAACATTATCAACAATAAAGCATTCCGGGCCGACGTGGAAGCAATGGGGACCTCCATCGTTCGCGCTTATAAGGATGGAAAGGGTTGGACTATTAACCCGATGGCCAGTGGTACCGCAGCAACAGAGGTCACAGGAGCCGAGTTGAATAGCCTGAAGGCCCAATGCATGATGGTTTCCGGACTGATGGACTATAAAGCTCGCGGTCACCAGGTTGAATTGCAGGGACAGGTGGATGTGGAAGGTGTGAAAACTTACAAGATCAAATTCACCAATAAAGACGATGGAAAGATTACTTACTATTATTTCACCACATCGGATTACTCCATGATCAAATCGGAATCTGAAACGGAAATCCAGGGAAAGAAAGCGAACATTGAAGTGTTTTTTTCAGATCTCAAAGAATTTGGCGGGTTAAAATTTTTCATGACCCGGACGCAGAAAATGGATGGTGAGGTATTTCAAACCACGACCTATACAAATATTGAAATCAATCCCACGATTGATGAAAAGATATTCGACAAACCTTAATTGCAGCGATGTCGCAGAAGGAACCATCCGTCCATTGGCGGATGGTTTTTTTATTTTAAGAAGTTTTCGGGATGATTGCATTGCCACGGATACACGGATTCAGCCATTTCGTGGAATATCCGCCGGACGATTAGCCAGGGTTATTGCCATTGCGGTAATTGATCTATTGCTACCAGCTGGCCCTCTTTTTTTTCCCAACCAAAACTATAGTGACCATTTGTTATGACCAGGAACCGGGCAGGCATGCTGATATTGTAGCGTAGCGCCTGCCGGAGTGTTTCATCAGACAGTTTTATATCGGTCCCTTTGCACTCCACGATCATCCATGGCTGGTGGTCTTTATTGTACACCAGTATATCAAACCTTTTTTTTAATTCACCCAACCGGATCTCTTTTTCCAGGGCGACCAGTGAAGAAGGATAATTCATTACCTGGGTAAGATATTGTAAGAAGTTCTGTCTTACCCATTCTTCCGGGGTAAGCACCAACCATTTTTTCCTGATCGGATCAAAGAGCCATTCCCTGTCGTTTTCTTTCTTAAGACGAAAACCCGGCTCCGGGTAATTGATCACCAGCATGCTTCAAAAGTAAATGATTAAATTCGCTCTTAAGCCGCTAAGTCAGGAACCTAAAGACCGGTAATATATCTTTCGGGTTTCAGTCCTTCAAACTTTCGGTCTTTCAAATATGAAGACAAAAGAAGACATTGTAAAAAACTGGTTGCCGCGTTACACAGGGGAAAAACTGGAAAATTTTGGCCAATACCTGTTGTTGACAAATTTCTCTAACTACATCCACCTCTTTGCTGAATGGAATGGAGTGCAAGTGGTGGGAGAAAATAAACCCATGCAATGCGCAACGGCTGACAATATCACTATCATCAATTTTGGAATGGGCAGTCCCACAGCAGCTACGGTGATGGACCTGCTTACGGCAGTAGATCCGAAAGCGGTTTTGTTCCTGGGCAAATGCGGCGGCTTAAAAAAACGCAATAAGCTTGGCGATCTTATTTTGCCTATTGCTGCCATACGGGGAGAAGGTACTTCCAACGATTATTTTCCCGTTGAAGTGCCGGCGCTTCCTGCTTTTGCTTTGCAAAAAGCTGTCTCAACAACCATCCGCGACTATGGCGTCGACTACTGGACAGGAACAGTATATACCACCAATCGCCGGGTATGGGAACACGATGAAGTTTTTAAAGAATACCTGCAAAAGATCAGGGCTTATGCCATTGATATGGAAACCGCCACCATTTTTACCGTAGGGTTTTATAACAAGATCCCGACCGGCGCCCTGCTGCTGGTAAGCGATCAACCGATGATCCCGGAGGGTGTTAAAACGGAAGAAAGCGACAGGGCGGTGACCTCCACTTATGTTGAAAGACATCTTAAAATTGGCATTGATTCGCTCAAACAGCTCATCAATGATGGCTTAACGGTACGACATTTGAAGTTCTGAAAATAAACTTCATGAAACTCATATTCCCTTTGGCCGCAATATTTGCCCTCAGCCTGCCGGCGCAAAAATGCAATGAAAAGAAAAAACAGGATCAAGACGCTATATACAGGGGAAAACTGGAGATAAAAGCCCTCTGTATGAACTATACGATCCGGTTGATTGAAGGAAATTTGGATACTTCCCAGGTAGTCGCTAACTGGACAGATGAGACCACCGGTAAATCTTATACCAATGCATTTGGGCTTGCCAACCCCTGTGATTTTCCTGAATCGCTCGGCCAGGGAGACGAATTCTATTTTACCCTTGACACGGTCAAAGATCGTAATTGCGCAGTTTGTATGGCGTATTATCCAACGCCGCGAAAGAAACTTATCATTAAAGTCGTAGCGAGGTGATACGACGAGTGAGAAGGTTTTAAAAAAATAAACATTTTACTCTCTAGGCAGCCAGGGTAGCCCACAGAGAACCGCGGAGGTTACGCAGAGAACCACGGAGAAGAAATTAAATTTGAAACAACTCTGTGGCCGTCTGTGTCTCCTTTGTGGCTCTCTGTGGCCTGATAAGATACTAGATGCTGGATGCTCGATGCAGCAATGACGTATCCAGCAGCAAGTATCTAGTATCCAGCATCCAACAAAAGATCTTTATTCCATAGATTTGACATCATGCAGCCTTTGTTAACCATCAATGACCTCTCAGTTGATTTCATCTCGGCATCGGGAACTACACATGCTTTAAAAAATATTTCACTTCAGGTAAACCGGGGTGAGATTGTTGCGATAGTCGGTGAATCTGGCTCAGGAAAATCGGTCACCTCCCTGTCGATCCTGCAATTACTTCCATCCCCACCGGCGAAATATGTATCAGGCCGTATTCTTTTTTCTGAAAATGGAGATGAGCCCGTTGATCTTTTACAAAAAGACCGCTATTCGCTTCAATCTATCCGAGGCGACAAAATCGCAATGATCTTCCAGGAACCGATGACTTCCTTAAATCCTGTACTGACCTGCGGTGAACAGGTGATGGAGGCGCTGCTCGCTCACAAAAATGTTTCGGCAGCAATAGCCAGGCAACAAACCATCGAATGGTTTGAAAAAGTAAAACTGCCCGATCCGCCCGCGGTATTTAAACGCTATCCTCACCAATTGAGCGGCGGCCAAAAGCAAAGGGTGATGATTGCTATAGCCATGTGCTGCCATCCTTCATTGTTGATCTGCGATGAACCTACTACAGCGCTGGATGTGACCGTCCAGAAAACAATATTATCATTGATCAGGGAGTTGCAGCAGCAGTCCAATATGGGGGTGATCTTTATTACACATGACCTGGGTGTTGTTGCAGAAATAGCCGACCGGGCAGCTGTGATGTACAAAGGGGAAATCGTTGAGCAAAATACGATCAAAGAAATTTTCATTAATCCCACGCACCCCTATACCAAAGCATTGCTCGCTTGCCGGCCGGTCAATCACCAACGAGGGGAAAGATTGCCGGTTGTGAGTGATTTCATGAACGATAGCCAAAACCACACAGTTACAACATCGGACGTCAACCGCCAACCGTCAAACGAACCAGACCCGGCACCTGGCACCAGTCAACAGGCACCCGTCCTACTGCGTTCAGAACATCTTGCAGTCTGGTTCCCAGCAAAAAAAACATTCTTTGGAAAACCGCTTGATTACATCAAGGCAGTGGATGATGTAAGCTTTGAAGTTTATAAAAACGAAACCCTCGGTCTCGTAGGAGAAAGCGGCTGTGGTAAAACCACGCTGGGCCGGGCCTTGCTGCGATTGATCGAACCAACCCATGGAAAAATATTTTATAACAACATTGAGCTTACTTCGAAACCAAAGGAAGAATTGCGATCCCTGCGAAAAGAGATCCAGATCGTTTTCCAGGACCCTTATTCCTCTCTGAATCCACGATTGACTATCGGATCTGCACTGGCAGAACCCTTAAAAGTGCATAGAATTGGGACGACTGACAAAGCCAGGAAAGAAAAAGTAGTTGAATTGCTGGAGAAAGTAGATCTGCGTCCCGAATATTATAACCGCTATCCGCATGAATTTTCGGGCGGCCAGCGCCAGCGGATCGTTATTGCCAGGGCATTGGCTCTTAATCCATCGTTTATTGTTTGCGATGAATCGGTTTCGGCGTTGGATGTAAGCGTGCAAGCCCAGGTATTAAACCTTTTGAACGATCTTAAAAAAGAATTCGGCTTTACCGTGATCTTTATTTCCCATGATTTGTCAGTAGTCCGCTATATCAGTGACCGCATTATGGTAATGAATAAAGGAAAGATAGAAGAAAGCGGCCTCGCCGACGAAATTTACTACCATCCAAAATCAGACTATACAAAACGGCTGATCGCTTCGATACCGAAGGGGTTGCCGGACGAATTGAAACGGTAGCCAACCAGGTTGAGATTTTGGCAATGTCCCATTTTGAAATTTGTTTCATCCAGCATATTGCGGGACCATCCCGCCAAATGGCGGGCCAACAAAAGTCCGAATGTTTTGAATCCGTTGCGTCGCTCTCCCGCACGAATGCGGGATTGCGAGAACCTTTACGCAAGGTGAAACGTGCACACTATTGAGATTTTACGAGGCTGATTTAGTCGCCAAGATCTACTCTTGAAGTTACTTCATAACCATTTCCTTCTTTTTCATAAAAGTCCCGGGCGCTTTTTCTTTTCGAGTAAAGCATTTTTTTCAGCAGCTTCTTTAATTGATCTGCCAGCGGTTCCTCGTCCTTGATCTTTGTATCGGTAAAACCGGTAAAATCGAATTTGAAATAATCTCCTTTTTTGATATTGGAATAATAGTCATTCACACTTGGCTTTTCGATATCGTCAAACTCAAATTTCTTAGGGTCTTGCGGCACCAAACCTACGGTAGCCAGTTTCCAGCCCATATCATCTTTCTTGGTCTTATACTTAAAGAAATAAACAAATCCTTTCCTGTTTTTGATCTCTGCCGGTAAGCGATCGATATACACGATGGAGTCGGGTTTATTGTATGATTTTTCTTCCATCAGCTTACTTCTTCCCAGGTCAAGATGATTGTTGTACTGCGCCGGGAATTTGTTTCTTTTGTCGATGTCTTTCAGATCGTCGTAGAGTTCATAGCGATATTGTTCCAGCGCGGCAAAATACCTGAGTAGAGTATCGGGAATCGGCTTATTATTTCGCAGCAGCAGCAGCATGGTATTATATTTTAGCTCTTTGTCGCCCGAGGCCAGCATTTGTTGTAGCAAGGGTGATACATTGGGATTTGTTTCGGCATAAGGCAGAAGAAGTGTCGCATACAATTCAAGGTCGTCATTCCCATAATCCTTTTCCTCATCGTCATCACGTACGCTTCTTTTGTCGTCTTTGTCGTTTTCTGCTTTCTTAATGGCCTTGTTTTTCTCAGCTATCGCCTGTTTTTTCAGTTCCTGTTTTGCTTCGATCAGGAACTTGCTGAAATAAGGCTGGTAATCTTTTGGTTTTACCAGGTTGCTGTCTACCATCTGGCCGAGCAGTTTCATCATGGTTTGTTCATAGTCGTCGAGATTGAGCAGGGGCAGGAGCTCCGGCAAAATCGTTTTTGTCAACGAAAGCGAATCATACAGTTCATCGAGGAAACTTCCATTGCTATAGTTGTATCCCCTGCCATAGGTTGATCTTGAATAGCGGCTGAGGTAACTGGAAGAATAGCCACGGTAGCGGTTGCCTGTGTTGACGTTCAATACCGGCGGTTCCACCGTTATGATATCGCGGAAAACGGAATAAGAATAGGGAGTCTGTTGCTGGAGCAGTGTCTCCAAAGCCGCATACTGCAATTCCAGGGTATCACCGGCCGCATAGTAAAGTTCTTTGAGATAATCCGAAGATGCTTTTGTAGGTATATCACTCAGCTTCGCTACCAGTGATTTCTTTGTGTCAAGGTATTTCTTTTCTTTCCAACCAATCGAACCGATCGCTTTTTTTAATGGGATAAAATCGGTTGAATCGATTTTTACCTGGTAAATGCTTTTTACCGCCC
>DASSFT010000248.1:0-13925 GCA_035694045.1 Chitinophagaceae bacterium | reverse complement strand
TCAGAGCCGTCTTACCCGTTGCTCAGCTCATTTCTACGAATAAACTTACTGCTGTCTTTGTCATTTGTTTCCTGAGCACTTTCTTAGCCGGGATAGTGTCGATGCTTATGTCCGTTTATTTGCCCGTTGTTGTAAAAAGTTTATTGGGCAATGTCTCAGAAGAAAAGATGAACGATGTAGGCGCCTTGATCAATTCGTTGTTCATTTTCGGGTGGATGTTCGGCGGAATAGCCTGGGGAATTATTTCGGATAAGATCGGCAGAGTCAGGTCGCTTGCTTTATGTATTGCCTGTTTCGGCATATTTTCAATTGTCACAGCGGTCTCATCTTCATGGATACTGGTTGTCGCCAGCCGCTTCCTGTCAGGATTCGGTATCGGTGGTGTCCTGGTGATCACGGTTATCCTTGTAGCTGAATTATGGACGGGGAAAAATATAGCCATTATCCAGGGTTTTATTTCGCTGGCTATGCCGGTTGGATTCTTTGCCGCCGGCGCGATCAACAACCTTGTTGCAAACTGGCGAAATGCATTTTGGATCGGGACTGTTCCATTGCTGCTAGCGGTTATTGCCTTGTTCAGCTTGCCGGAATCTGAAAAATGGAAAACAGGTAGCAGGCTAAAGGAGCGAAGGGTCAATGCAGCTCCATCATTTCTTGCCCCTGCTTACAGGAATAAGCTCGTTATTGGTTCGGTGATATTCGGTACCATGCTTATTGGTTTGTGGGCCGTTTTTTCCTGGGCGCCTACCTGGGTTCAAAGTATCTCGAGTTCTGTAGATGTACAAAGCCAGCGGGGTACCATAATGATGATACTGGCAGGTGCAGGTATAGCAGGTAGTTTCTTTTCTGGCTGGGTTGTAAATGGTATCGGCCTGCGCAAAACCATGCTTATTTGTTTTGCCATCTGCTTCATCATGATATTTTTATCATTCAAACTAAGCGCCGATATTACCAATATCACCTTTATCGAGTTGGGTGTGCTGGCGTTTTTCTTTGGTGTGAGCCAGGGTGCATTGAATGTATATATTCCATCCCTTTTTCCTGTCAATATTCGTGCATCGGCAACAGGTTTTTGTTTCAACGCGGGAAGGTTATTTACTGCGTCGGTCGTGTTTTTTATCGGCTCACTCGTCACCTGGCTCAGTGGTTATGGCAATGCAGTTTTTGTTTTCTCTTTTATACTTATTGTCGGGCTGGTTGTAACATTTTTTTCAAAGGAAAAAGCGGATAAAGACAGGAGCCTAGATAGCAGCCTTATTGTTGAATAAGAAGAACACGATTTGCATGAAGAATGTAACCAGGGCCAATAAGATATAGAATTAAGTCCTACCCGTATGTGAAAACTATAGAGCCCTAATAACCGAATTCAAAAAAGGGATTTAAATGGCACATATAAAAGTAGAAGAAGGCGTTCCGGGAATCAGGAGTCTTGTATTATTCCGGCCAGAGACAGGCAAACCTTTGTATGAACTGGCACAGGTCTTATTGCGTGGGCCTTCTTCATTATCGGAAGCAGAAAGAGAGCTCATAGCGGCCTACGTGTCATATCGGAACGATTGTATTTTTTGTATGAGCAGCCATGCGGCGGCAGCCAGGTGTTTATATGGTGATGAGAAAATTATAGTTGACGAAGTATTGAAAGATATGCAACAATCAACTGTCAGTGACAAAATCAAAGCCTTATTAATTATCGCAGGAAAAGTACAGGTGCTGGGTAAAGAAGTAACCCAGGAAGATATAACTGCGGCGAGGATCCAGGGGGCCGATGACAGGGATATTCATGATACGGTATTGATAGCGGCTTCTTTTTCTATGTTCAACCGGTACGTGGATGGATTAGCTTCTTTTACGCCGACGGACCCGGCAGTATACGAAGAAATGGGAAAGCGAATGGTGAAAGGATATGTGCTTCCCGGGAAATCATAAACATAACAATAATAAGTATGGCACATATTGATCTGAAAAACGAATTACCGGGAATAAGAGGTCCGATGGCCTTTCGTCCCGAAACCGCGAAGCCTTTGAATGAACTGGCGGAAATTCTTTTAAGAGATGATAACAACACGCTGTCGAGAGGAGAAAGAGAATTGATCGGCGCTTATGTGTCTTCGGAAAATGATTGTTTCTTTTGCCAGCATGTTCACGGAGCCATAGCCCAATACTATTTCCAGTGCGATATGCAATTGATCGATGATATAAAAAGAGATTTCCGTTCAGCGCCGGTGTCCGAAAAATTGAAAGCCTTACTGGCAATCGCAGGAAGCGTGCAAAAAGGAGGAAAGCATGTTACCAAAGAACAGATTGAGGATGCAAGAGCCACCGGTGCAACAGACAGGGAAATACATGACACTGTTTTGATCGCCGCAGCTTTTTGTTTGTTCAACCGCTATGTGGATGGCCTGGGAACATGGGCACCAACAGACAGGCAGGTGTATGTGCAAAGAGCAAAGATGAGAGCTGAAGAAGGCTACCTTGATTTTGATCTTTACAAATAACAAAATACAACCATCATGAAAAAACTTTTTTGGTTCGGTTGGCTTGGCCTATTGCTATTTGAGCTGGCGAATGTCTATTTTATTATGCCCATGCCCGGCAGCCAGCAAATGAACAGCATTGACCTGGCTTATTTTCTTTACAGCTGGCGCTGGGCATTCAGAGTTCTGTTTGGGCTGATGATAGTAATCGGATTGTTCAGAGGCCACTGGAGCAGGAAATGGAAATGGGCCCTGGTAATTCCGATCGTTCTCCTTCTTGCCGTGATCTACATGGCCAATTTCAGCATGGCGGCCGATGCGATGTTTAAACAACCGAAACAACTTCTTCTTGCCGGCACCAATCAAAACAAAGTGGATTCGAACCGCCTCATCATTGGTGTTGCTATTAATGGAGAAGCGAAGGCGTATCCCATCCGGTTTTTGGGATACCATCACCACGTGCAGGATACCGTGGGTGGCAAGCCGATCATGGTGACTTATTGTACGGTTTGCCGCACGGGTCGCGTGTTTGAACCGGTGGTGAATGGTAAAAGAGAAAAGTTCAGGCTGGTGGGAATGGATCATTTCAATGCCATGCTGGAAGACGCTACTACCAAAAGCTGGTGGCGGCAGGTAAATGGAGAAGCGATCGCGGGAAAATTAAAAGGCCAGCATTTACCCGAGGTCTTCAGCACACAAACCTCCCTGGGCGAGTGGCTGCAGTTGCACCCGAATTCACTGGTCCTGCAAGCCGATTCTTCTTTTATTGACTCGTATGGAAAAACCACAAAATATGAAGACGGTAAAAGCCGGGATGCGTTAACCGGTACAGATAGTCTCTCCTGGAAAGACAAATCGTGGGTAGTAGGAGTAAAAGTTGGAGATGCGCGAAAAGCATATGACTGGAACCAACTGACAAAAGAAAGGATCATTCATGATAAAATAAATAATACGCCAGTTGTGGTCCTTGTGTCTTCCAACGATAAGAGTTTTTACGCATTTGAAAGGCCGGGAGACAATTCCAGGTTTGTGCTGGAAAAAGATGTTATTTCATTCAATGATCATCATTTTGGGATAGATGGCCGGGGTATTGATACAAGTTATTCATTAAAGCCGCTGCAGGCTTACCAGGAGTTCTGGCATAGTTGGAGAACGTTTAACCCGGGGACGATGAAGTGAGGTGGATGCCGAAAGAAGAGCGGAGAGCGAGAGAGAAGAGCGGCGTTTCTTCGGATTCTTTCCGCTCTCGCTCTGTTTCTCGCACTTTCCTTCTAAAATAGTACCTTTAACCGCTAGTTTACCTGTCACGATTGCTAAAACCCGACTGAATGCAGCAAAGCACATTGAAAAAATTATCCGAGGTCCTGGGCATAAGCATCTCCACCGTCTCCCGAGCCCTTAAAGATCATCCTGATATCTCGGAAAATACAAAGACCAAGGTAAAAGAACTGGCTACTGCCCTTGAATACGAGCCCAATAACTACGCCGTGCAGTTGCGCACCCGCCAGAGCAATGTACTCGGCATACTGGTTCCTTCCATCGATAATTTTTTTTATGACTCCTTCATAGCAGCCGTTGAAGAAGATGCGAGAGCCCATGGTTACTCGGTGATGATCATGCAATCGAGGGATAAAGTGCAGTTGGAAACTTCTAACCTCCATCTTTTCCGGAAGAATATGGTGATGGGATTGTTTGCCGCTGTATCCATCGAGACGGATGATATGGCGCCTTTTCATAAGCTGGAAGAATTCAAGATCCCCGTTGTATTTATCGACCGTGTGCCTGAGGTGGAAGGCTATCATAAAGTTTGCCTGGCTGATGAAGATGCGGCCAGGATCGCGGCTGAGGCTATTATTGAAAAGAAAAAGAAACGGGTATTTGCTCTATTTGGCCATCCACACCTGAGCATTTCCAAGATAAGACATGCCTCTTTAACCGAAGTTTTTGAAAAGAAGTCCCCCCGGACCAAGCTCACCTCAGTTTTCCTCGAGGGAATGGCTGAATCGGAAAGGGCTACATTGGAGGTATTGAAATCCAAGTCCAGGCCCGATGTAATATTCTGCATGGGAGATATGCACCTGATCGGGGTAATGCGGGCTATTCATAAATTGAAACTAAAAGTGCCCGATGAAATAGCCGTGATCAGCATTAGCAACGGGTTTATTCCTACTCTCTACGACCCCAAAATAACTTATGTGGAGACCAGCGGCTTCAAGTTGGGCAAACTGGCCTTTGTGCAAATGCTTTCTTGCTTAAGAAACGATGTTACCCCGGAACAGGTGATGCTATCTTCGGTGCTGGTTGAAGGTGGATCGCTATAATCCCAATCCCGATCCTTCGCTTCACTCAGACCATCGTAACGAAATACGAAGAGGGAAATCCGAAAACCTGCGTACTGTATTCCCCGGTTTCCTTAATTTTTCACCGCAAACGTTGTAGATTTTTTTACATAATTTCATTTACACCGGGTAGCTTATTTTACAAGTGACTAAGCAGTACACCGGTTTTCCCTGTTTTATCACCGCCAAACGAATGCCCCATGTCCACTTTCAGGATCAAGCTTTCTTTGTTCATCAACTACTTCGTATTCGCGATCTTGTTGAACAGCGTGGGTATCCTTATACAGAAATCACAGAACCGCTATGGTGTTGATGAAATAACAGCCAGCTCACTCGAAGCATTCAAGGACCTTTCGATCGCCTTTACTTCTTTCTTTGTCGGATCATTTTTGCCAAGACTGGGTTATAAAAAAGGGATGTTGATCGCCCTGGCCCTGGTTTTCGTGGGTTGCCTGGGAATGTATTGGGGTAACTCGTTTAACTCAGTCAGGATCCTGTTTGCCTGCGTGGGTATTTCATTCGCTGTGATAAAGGTTTCCGTCTATTCGATGATTGGGCTGATCACTAATACGGAAAAGCAACACGAAAGCGTATTGAGTTCGATCGAGAGCCTTTTTATGATCGGTATTGCCGCTGGGTTTGTTGCCTTTCCTTTGTTTTACAGTGATACAGACCCCGATGCCTGGTTGAGAATCTACCTGGTACTGGCTGGTGTGGTGGCCCTCTCATTCCTCATACTATTGTTTTCTCCTTTTAATATCAAATATGAGATTCCAGGGTCTACTCCGGGGAGAGATTTTGTACAAATGATCCGTTTACTGGGTCGTCCACTGGTGCTGGTATTTGCCATCTCGGCCTTTATGTACGTAATGACAGAACAGGGCATCATGAGCTGGCTACCGACTTTTAATCAGCGGGTACTGTTATTGCCGGAAAAAGTGAGCATTCTCATGACGATAATTATGTTTTTATCCATAGCGCTGGGAAGATTTATTACCTCCAGGCTGGTAAAAAAAGTATCCTGGTTTGCTATTCTTACGTTTTGCCTGGTAGGAGCAGCCTGTATGGTAATATTTGTATTGCCCAACACCCAGCACCTGCAACCTCAAAAGATCTCATCGCTGAAAGATGTGCCTGTAATCGCTTATGTATTCCCGCTGATCGGTTTATTTTTCGCGCCTATTTACCCCCTGGTAAATTCCTTCGTTTTAAGTTCTACCGAAAAAGTATTGCACAGCCCGATGGCCTCGCTGCTTGTTTTCTTTTCCGCAATTGGTGGTACGCTGGGATCGAGGCTGGTGGGTTATCTTTTTAAAAAAATAGGAGGCGATAAGGCCTTTTATTTTTCATTAGTCCCAATGTCTATTTTATTGCTATGCCTGTTTTTCTTTTACCTTTTCAGTAAGAAAAAGGGTATGACTTCCCAATAATGCAAATGATCAAGGAAACAATAAATAATGGCTTTCATTTCCCCGCACTTCTTTTAGAGGAAGTGCAGATGAGCCGTATTTTCCCGGACGGGAAGATATTTGTCGATTGCCTGCCGAAACGTCCGGCGGAAGAGATCTTTGCCAGGTATAAACAACAGAAAGATAAAAAGGGCTTTGAGCTTAAAAAATTTATCCTGGAAAATTTTGAACCCCCGGTGCCCCATTCGAATGCATATACAAGCGATCGAAATAAAACAATCGAAGAAAATATTGAAACACTCTGGAATGTTTTAACAAGACAACCTGCCAGGACCGAAGGTTCGCTGATACCTCTTCCCTATCCCTATGTAGTGCCGGGCGGGCGATTTGGAGAGATCTATTACTGGGACAGCTATTTTACCATGCTGGGATTGCAGGCCTCAGGCCGTTACGAGATGATTGAAAACATGGTAAAAAATTTTTCTTACCTCATCGATACACTTGGATATATACCAAATGGCAACCGGACCTATTTCATTGGCCGTTCACAACCTCCTTTCTATTCTTTAATGATCAGGATGCTCGCTGCTACCCGGGGCAAGGATGTATTGATCACTTACCTGCCGCAACTGGAAAAAGAATACCAATTCTGGATGAAGGACGCCCAGGAGCTGGATAGGGACAACCCTGCTATTCGTCATGTTGCCAGCATGCCCGATGGCGAGATATTAAACAGGTACTGGGATGAAAATAACACGCCGAGACCTGAGTCATACCGCGAAGACATGGAGTTGTCGCATGAATCAAAACAGGCCCCGGCTGAACTGTACAGGCATCTGCGTGCCGGTGCTGAATCGGGATGGGATTTCAGCTGCCGCTGGTTTAAAGATGTCCATTCCTTTGCAAGCATTCATACTACCGACATCATACCAATTGACCTGAATTGCCTTTTGTTTCATCTCGAACAAACAATCGCCGAAGCCTGCGAATTGAAAAACGACACCGATACTGCCCGGAAATATCATTCGCTTGCAGAGAAAAGAAAACTGGCTATTCAGCAATATTGCTGGAACTATGACAAGGGTTTCTATTTTGATTATGATTTTGTGGAGGGCAGGCAAAAAGAAATGGGCACACTGGCAGCAGCCTATCCCCTGTTTTTTAAAATAGCGACAGAGGAACAGGCCCAGCTGGTGGCACAGGTTATCAAGGACAAATTCCTGAAGCCAGGAGGACTTGTAAGTACCCTGAAGACGAGTGGGCAGCAGTGGGATTCACCAAATGGATGGGCTCCACTGCAATGGATCACAATTATCGGCCTGGAGAATTATGGTCACACCGAACTGGCAAAGGCTATTGCCAAACGATGGATACAGTTAAATACCGATGTGTTCAAACGGACCGGTAAGCTGATGGAGAAATATAATGTCATCGATACGCAGTTGGAAGCGGGTGGCGGAGAATATACAGGGCAGGATGGATTTGGATGGACGAATGGAGTGTTGTTGAAATTGATTAAAAAATATGGAGATGGTTGATAAGTAGCATTTGTTACCATATTGTCAGAGAAGTTTCAACTAAAGCACCAAGAAACCAAATAGCAAGAACCAAATAAATTAGAAATATTAAATCATAATATTCAAAACAGCGCTCCGACACAACTTTTGATTTTTATTTTTGTTTTGAAGCTCATTTGGTTCTTGGTTTCTTGGAATTTGGATCTTTTCGAGTAAGCTCCAAGACCGAAAACCCAGGAACCATCCCGATGTCTATCGGAAAGCACAAATATTTAAATCAAACCTTCGAATGATCGAGATGCTTTTTTTTCGATTTTAAGGCTTACAATTTCGAATTTATTTGGTTCTTGGCATCTTGTGGCTTGGGATTTACTCAATCCCGATTGAGTTGATTAGATCGATGAAACATGGGAATAATCCCGATATATTTTGTGTTCTTCCCATGGTCTTGCTTTTATGGGAAGCGATATTTGTAACCTGGTATCTGTATTTGGTAGAACGTTCGATGCGGGTGATTGTCTGTATTCATGAGAATTATTAGCCAAAACGGCCGGTCGTTTAGTTATTGGGATGGGTTAATCTTCCAATAGTTACGATAATTGCTCTATTACAGGATCGCAAGCAATAGTCGATGGTGGCGGTGGCGGGGGAGGGCAGCGGCCGGGAGGGCCCAGTAGCCTAGGAATCAGTTGACGAAAGAAAAATTTCCTGCTGACCGATCACTTGAAAATATCACTGCTCAAATGCTTAAATGCCTCCATCGCCCCAACATATTCGCAAGTCCTTGCCCCTGCCTTATTCCCATTTGCAATTATTTTCTCCCAGCCATCCATCGACAGCTGCTTCATTTCGTTTAATGAATAGAGGCTTAACTGGTACAATACCGCCCCCACAAATGCATCCCCGGCACCAGTGGTATCAACAGGATTTACAGCGATGCTTTTAATGACCTCTGTTTTGCCATTCAATCCCAGTAATGTCCCCTCCTTTCCCAAAGTGACCGCAAATACCGCCTTTGATTTTTTTAATAGTATGTCAACCGCGTCATTCAGGGTGAGTGCCCCGGTGATCAGGATCGCTTCCTCATCACTGAGTTTAAAAAAATGACAGCTGTTCAAAAAATTCCAGGACTGGTCAATGAAGGATTGCGTATTATTTTTAAATAAAAGGTGACGGTAATTCGGGTCAAAGCTGATGAATACATCCTTTTTTAGGCCTTTTTGCAATAAACCCTGGTAAGCCGCCTGCAAAGGACCCGGTAGAAAGCCTGTGGCGGAGCCAAAATGTATGATGGAAAATTCTCCCAGATCGATGTTGTCAATCTCCTGCCTGCTCAACTGGCCATCCGCGCCGCGGTTGAAATAAAAATCCCTTTCCCCGTTCTCCATCAACGACACAAAGGCGAAAGTGGTGAAAAAACTTTCATCCTGTAGCATCCACCTTGTTGATACACCGAATGATTCCATAGTGTCGATCAGATGTTTCCCAAACGGATCGACGCCGACCTTGGCAGCCAGCTCCACGTTTCCTCCCAGCGCGGCAATGGCAGCAGCTACATTTGTAGGTGCACCACCCGGTTTCTTTAAAAAATGCTGTCCCTGCGACAAAGCCATATTTTTATCCGTGCAGATCATATCGATCAGCGCTTCGCCAATGCAGAGGATCTTTTTCATTAACCAAATATATTGATCATTTCAGATCGCTGTCTATATTGCAGGGTATAACTTCATGGCTGCGGCCAGGAGAACTCAGACATTCTTATTCGATATGAAAAAACTGTTATTAGTATTGGTCGGACTGGTGATAGTCCTGGTGCTGTGGGTGTACCTGTTTATCCCTTCCACCATCAAGCTCCATGGGTCTATGCAGATTGAAGCCAGCCGTAATGGGCTTTTTAGAAAGCTGGAACAGGTAGAAAACTGGAAGCAATGGTGGCCTGGCACTAGCGCAGGGAATGAAACCTTTACTTTGCACGGAATAAATTTCAAACCCGGCGAGACAAAAGTACTTTCGATTCCGCTGCTGATTGATGCTTCCGACCTTTCTGGCACTGTGGAATTAACGTTTATTCCGAACAAAACAGATTCAACGATTATCCAGGTAGAAGCGACTGTGCCGGTGCCGTCAAATCCCCTAAGGCGGGTCAAAACGTATCTCCAGTCACGAAAGCTGAAACCAAGCTTACCTGAAATTTTGGAAGCACTCAATAAAACCTATTCGAAAATTGCAAATGTATATGACTATGATATCCGCAAGGAACGTGTTGTAGACTCTGTCCTCGTTTTTACATCGGAAGAAACTAAAGGTTATCCTTCCGTTGAGAAAATATATTCCCTGGTCGACCAGCTAAAAATGTATATCAAAACACAATCAGCTATTGAGACCGGTTTCCCCATGCAAAATATCTATACAAGCGATAGCTTGAACTATCTCGTCAAAGTTGCAATACCGGTCAACAAACGATTACCTGATACAGATAAATTCAGGTACAAGTGGATGCTGGGTGGCGGCAATATTCTCATTACCGAAGTAAAAGGCGGTCAAAATGAAATCAACAAAGCATACGGTCAAATACTAAATTATATTTCGGATTACAACCGTACGGCGCCTGCAATTTCTTTTGAATCATTAGTAACAGACAGGAGAAAAGAACCCGACAGCAATAAATGGATCACTCGTATCTATTACCCGGTGATGTAATATCATTTGCTAAATGAAATAACCTTTAGTGAATCGTTGTTCCGGCCAAGCAATAATGCAGTTGTTTTACCTACCTGGATACCTTGAATGCATCTCACCTGTCCTTTTACCGACATACCATTTAATTCATCCGGAGCAAATTTTCCATTGCCTTTATTGATCAGTAATGTGCCATAATCGGCATCATATCGTCCCATTTCTATGTTGCTGTCATAGTAATTACCCATCAGCAAAATATCAGGAAGATCATCTCGGTTGGCATCAACGACGGCTGCACATCTCATTTCTGTTAATTGAGCCTCAAATGGCAATTCGATTACGTCAAACGTAAGATTGCCCTTGTTAATGAAGACGGCATTGGAAAAATAGTCAGCGGTGTAATGAGTGGCATTTTTCAGTTTGTCGGCGCCAAACAGGTCCGGTAGTGAAGCTTTTGCAAAATCCTCGGCATACAGGAACTTCTTCTTTAACCCGGGCATCTGTTTTTCCAGCTCCGCCTTACTTGCAAAAGGAATTTCCTTGCCTCCAAGATAGTAGGTCAGCACCTGCTCTTCCTTCCCATTGTCGTCAAAATCGTTATAGTATAATTGTACCGGTTCTTTTTTGGAAGCTTTCAGGCGCGAATTCCATCCCAGGTTGCCAGCTATAAAATCGATATCTCCGTCCTTATCAATATCGCAGGGGAGTAGGAAATTCCACCAACCCTTCTTATCGGTCATTTCCTTCTTTACATATTTGCCTCCCTGGTACAAATAGATGGCAGGGACTCCCCATTCACAAGTACAAACAAGATCCTTCTTATTATCTCCATTTACATCTATCCATTGGGCACTGGTGACAAGGCCAGGATATTTCAAATCTTCTGCATATTTATCTGTGACATCCTTAAATCTCCCGGTTCCGTCGTTTTGCAATAGGTAAGAGCGGGGCGGTTTCCCGTAATCCCAGGGAACCGTTCTGGCACCAATGAACAGGTCAACATAACCATCTCCCGTAAAATCATAGGCCGCTACCGATGAAGCGGTGATATATAAGCTATCAAAAGCATCTGCTTTTTTTTCCAGGACTGAATTATTGTTCAAATATACCCTCGGCATATTGTGCACTTCAGGCCCATAAAATTCATTACCGCCACTGGCCGCAACCAGGTCAGGATAGCCATCATTATTTACATCGGTCCAAACAGCCGCGGTCGTTTCGTAGCTGCTATCCATATCGAGCACCGGTTGGGTTGATTTGATAAATCTTCCGGAAGATTGCTGCAGGAAAATAACACCAGGTTGATTCCTTGCAGAACCGATAAAAATGTCCTCCAACCCATCTTTGTTAATGTCAGCGACGGCAATAGCCGGACCTTCAGTAGATAGCATATGCGGTAACAGGGCCTCCCTGTCAAACTCCACGAAATGGTTTTCCCTGTGCAGGTATTGAAGGCCTGTTTCTGCTGTAATGTCTGTCACAGGGACTGTAGTATTCCGGTGAAACCGTTTCACGATTTCAAAGTCAAACTTCGGTAGTTTTTCTTTGTAACCGTAAGATGCCTGCGGCTTTGTTACGTCAGTTGGAATCTTCTCATATGAATTATCCGGCCACACCAGGAACATCGAGTCGATCTTTGTGTTCTTTGTGCCAATTAACAACGGTATTTCCATGCTTGATATAAAACCATGGACAGGAAATTTTTCATACGTCCTTATTTCAGCCCCGGAAAAAAGTATCACTCTTGCCCCAATGGCATTAACGTTCTTGCCAGGTCCATGTAGTTTTAATGTTATAGAACCGGGTTGCTTGCCTCCATCGACGGATCTGTTCTCATACATCATTGCAACATCATCAATATTATTGACCACGATATCAAGATCGCCGTCGCCGTCGAGATCGGCATAGACAGCGCCATTGGAGTAGGTATCCTTGCTGCCCTCTATACTTTTGTTTTCATCTTCAAATGAAAGATCCTGTTTGTTCCGGTAAAACTTGTTGGGCAGTTTTATCTGGGGAAACTTGTCAATCAATACCAGGTTCTTTTGTTCCATACTGTTAGTCGTTATACGCTGCTGGATCTCTGAATTGGAAACAAAATTGATATAGTCAATATCATTCATTCGCTTGGGAATACCGTTGGAGATAAAAAGATCTTTCAACCCATCGTTGTCGAAATCAACCCATAGAGGAGCCCAGCTCCAGTCTGTCGCAGCCACCCCGCTGTATAAGCCAATCTCGCTGAACTGGCCGTCTCTCCGGTTGTATTGCAGGTTATTCCGGGTATACTGGTAGCCATATCCCATTGCTATTTTAGAATTAAAAATATCATAGGCGTCTTCACCCAATGATCTCTTCAGGATATAGGGATCAAATGCCAGCATATCGGCGGAAAAGATCTCCGGCCACCCGTCATTATTGATATCTGCTGCATCCACGCCCATGGAATACTGGCTTGTGTGCATCATACGGTCCGTACATTCATCCTTAAACGTTCCATTCTTCTGGTTGATATAGAGGTAATCGTTCTCATGAAAATCGTTTCCGATGTAGATATCGGGATAACCGTCAAGATTTACATCAGATACTACGATACCGAGGCCGTACCCGATAGCAGAACTTTGAATACCTACCTGCCTGGTTATATCGGTGAATTTTCCATTGTCATTCCTGTAAAACCTGTCTCCTGACAAGGGATGATATGTATTCAGGAATTCACCTCTTGGTTTGAACGTTCCATTCTGGTGAACCGAATGATTCATTAAAAACATATCCAGGTCACCGTCCAGGTCATAATCAAAAAAAGCGGCCTGGGTGCTGAAACCGGAGAAATTAAGTCCATAGGCGGGTGCTTCATCCGCGAAAGAAGGTATACCGTTTTTAATGCCCTTGTTAATCAGTAACAGGTTTTTGCTATGCAGCGTTTCAAAGTTGCCCACGCGGCAAACATAGATGTCCAGCAGCCCGTCATTATTGATATCAACCACCGAGATCCCCGTCGTCCATCCCCCATCGTCAGGAATATTGGCCTGATTGGTTACATCGGTGAATTTCATCCCTCCTTTATTAAGATATAAATGATTCCTTCCCTGGTTGGAACCAAAGAACAGGTCCGGTTTACCGTCATTATTAAAATCACCTGCACCAACACCACTGCCGTTATAGAAGTAGATATACTTGAAAAGGTTAAATTCGTTGTTGTAGCTAAGGTCATTCCGAAAATCTATTCCCGTTGCTTTACTGTCAAGTACTTTGAATAACGCAGGTTCCGCATGCACCTCTTCATCCCTGCTTTTGCAGGCACCACATAAAACAACCAGGCCCAGGCCGCCAATTACCAGATGTTTAAGATATGCAGTTCCATTTTTGCGCATCATCCTTTAGTTAACATTACCTATTTTATTTTTTTAATGACCAGGTCACCGGTTGTTCATTGTTGACTGTAGCTATGATGTATCGATTTCCTGTCCCTGTCCTGATCTCCTGTAAACTCCTCATCTGTCCCCT
>DASSFT010000247.1:0-2957 GCA_035694045.1 Chitinophagaceae bacterium | reverse complement strand
GTATTGGTGCTGCTTTTGCTCGTAGCTGGAATTTTCTTTGATCTCATCAGGGGAAGAAAGATGAACGCGGTGTGATACTGGATACTAGATACTGGATGCTAGATACTAGATGCTGGATCCTTGATATTCGAGCAGTCACTACGTATCAGAAGCTTGTTTCTAATTGAGTAGCATCCAACATCCAGTATCTAGTATCTAGCATGTATCTATTTTTTCTTTTTCAGAAGACGCCAGTACAGGTTCTTTAGCAACACCCTCGTGCTTTCAGGATTGCGCAGGTCGATGATCTTTCGCTCGATGACTGCTTCCTTCAATTGCTTCCAGTAAAGCTCCCTGTGTTTTTCCATAATATAATTCACAATTGTCTCCCGTTTCGGTTCAGATTCGGTTAAGAGCATGGACTTTTCTGTCACCCGGTAATTTAACAGGTATTCTTTCAATACATGTACCTTCCAACCCGCTGAAGTAAGACGAATCCAGAATTCCCAGTCTTCATAACCTGACTTCATTTGCTCATCATAACCTCCGACCTTCTCCCAGCATTCCTTCCGGAACATGGCACTGGCGCAACTCTCCTGCCGGTATAAAAAGTTTTTTATATCACCGCCCAGCGGTTTCCATGTATAGTTTTTCAGGCCAAAGCTTTTCAAATAGCAGGTGACGGATCCCACACCCGGATCTTGTTTCAGGATATTGACCCCTTTCTCTATAAATGTGTCCTCAAATTTATCGTCTGCGTCCAGCGTGACGATAATACTTCCACTGGCAAGCCGGATACCGTGATTGCGGGCGGAAGACAGATGCCCATTTTCCTTATGCAAAACCTTAATCAGCGGGTCATTGAATGACGCCAGTTTTTTAAGCGTAAGCTCATCGGTAGAACCATCATTTACGATTATTATTTCAAGATCCGTAAAACCCTGCGTTTTGATCGAAGAAACAGAATCATCGAGGTATTGCCCGTCATTATAGCATGGAATTATTACGCTTACCAGTGGCATGACCTTTTTTTGTTATTTTGCAAACTAATGAAAAATCGGTAGTAGTCAATATTTCACGCAAAGAAGCAAAGAAACATAAGACTTTACTTTGTGTGAAACCAAAAGTCGAGCAAAACCTCCATTTATTGAAACCTCTTAGCTTTATTATCATCACTTATAATCGTCCAGACGATGCCCTGGAGCTAATGCAAAATATCGCCGGTCTCGACGGGGCTAATGAGCTGCTGGAGGAGATCATCCTGGTCAACAACCGCTCCACCAGTGATTATGGTAAAGTAAAGGACTATATCCGCTCGCAGCCTTCATTGCCTTTTAAATATATTGATGCGCCGGAGAACCTGGGTGTGGCTAGGGGACGCAATTTTGCACTTCGTTTTGCCACTGCTCCTGTGCTGATCTTACTCGATGATGATGCTGTATTGCAAAACAATGATGCACTCAGGCAGGTGATGATGGCGTTTGATCACAAACCGCCGGGGACGGAAGATATCGGGAAAGACACAGCCATCGTGTCCTTCAAAATACTCTATTATGATACGCTTGAAATGCAGAAGAATGGCCTCCCTCATAAAAAGTATAAGAAGTATAAGGATAAACACTCCTTTTATACCTATTATTATGCTGGTGGCGCTCATGCTATAAAAAAACAGGTACTGGAGGAAATCGGCTATTATCCCGAAGACTTTTTCTACGGCATGGAAGAATATGACCTGGGTTACCGGATCATCGACCGGGGATATGCTATACAATACAACGACAGTATCGTGATGCTGCACAAAGAGTCTCCGCTGGGAAGAAAGCCCACCAGTGAAAAGCTGAAAATGATGTGGGTCAATAAATCATAAGTGGCCTGGAGATATCTGCCTAAAATCTATTTTTACACAACAGCATTGATGTGGTCGTTCCAGTATTTGCGGGTTACAGGATTTAACCTGGCAAATTATTTCCGGGCATGGAAAGCCGTTTGGGCTATACCGGGAAGGGAAAAACGAAAAAAAATTTCCGGGAGCTCCCTATCATACCTGAGAAAAGTGGAAGCAAGATTATATTATTAAAATCGGTTAATTTATGAAGAGCGTACTGGAAAAAATATTGCCGCAATCATGGGTGGACAGCTATAAAGAGTACAGGAATAAACATTCCGCAGAAAGCAACCGCCGAAAATGGGAGCAGAATGGAAAGCCTCTCCCTCCGCCCCACACCGTGAAACAGGAAGCGATACAGCATTACCAAAAGAAATCGGGATATGGAGTATTGGTGGAAACAGGCACCTACAAAGGAGACATGATCCTGGCACAAAAAGATTTTTTTAGGAAAATATATTCCATCGAATTAAGCCAGATGTTATTTCAAAGGGCGAAGAAGAGGTTCCGGAAATATCCCTATGTCACCTTATTGCAGGGCAACAGCGGCGAAGTGATTTCCCGGGTGCTTGGAGAATTACAGGAACCTGCTATCTTTTGGCTGGATGGTCATTACTCAGGTGGGATAACAGCCACCGCTGAAAAGCATTCTCCTGTCGACGATGAGTTACAGGCTCTGAGTGCCAACAACCGCTTTCAGCATATCATCCTGATCGATGATGCCCGTGCCTTTACCGGTGAAAACGGATACCCCACCATCCAGGAAGCAAAAGAAATGACAATGCGGAATTTTCCGGGTTATCAGTTCTCTGTAGATGAGGATATAATCCGCCTGGTACCTGGGAAATTCATTTGACCGGCAAATAACACAACATGAGGCCGCGCATCCTGATACTTCTATTATTTTGGCTCGCGGAAACTAATATTTTACCGGCGCAGTCGTTCAGTTCGGTTCATTATGATACAAAAGATGGGCTGGCAAGCGCAACCGTATATGATATTTCACAAGACGGGAACGGATTCATTTGGTTTGCTACCGAAAACGGGCTATGTCGTTTCGATGGAAAAAATTTCAGGACATTCGACACAAGAG
>DASSFT010000246.1:0-2753 GCA_035694045.1 Chitinophagaceae bacterium | reverse complement strand
ATTACCGTCGATGAAGGCCAGATCGATTGATGACTGCAGTGACCTGATTGCCGGTTGCAGTGTATCATCGAAGTTTCCTTCGACAGTTTCAATATTTCGCAATTGAAGATGATCGAAATTGTTCCTGGCGACCGCCAGGACTTCCTTTGCTCCTTCCAGCGTAATTAATTTAGCCCCCGGCCTTGCTCTTGCCAGGTAGGAACTGGTGATGCCAAGAGAAGTCCCTAATTCCAAAATAGTCTGCGGCTGATAAAATTTTGCAATACGATATAGCAATTGTCCGAATTTTTTTGATTTGGCTGCATTCTTTGTAATGGAAGCAATAGTTCTCTGGCTTGTTTTGGACTTTGTTGAACCGGCACCAAAATCGTCTACGTTCAGTATTGTCGGATCATTTGATAGCTTTTGTCTCAATGTTTCTACTTCCGTATAGTCTGGATAAACACGGCGATCTTTTAGAACTTTTGTGATGAATTCAAATACAAACGGGGAATGAACACCATGTCCCTTCCCATTGGAGGCTTTAAAGTAATACTGAAGATATTTCGAAGCTAGTTGTAACCGGCCGTACATACGCGAAGATAATTTTTATAAGAACCAAGAACCAAATCACAATCCCGCCACCTGGCGGGACAAATAAGCCCTAATATTTAAATCACAAATATGATGTCGGGTAGCAGTTTTTCGAATTAGGGTTCTCTATGATTTCTTTTGTTTTTTGGATTTGCAGCTTCAATAGAGCTTAAATGCAGAAATTATCGGGGTATTCGTTTTTATACTTCAGATTTGTGCTTTTTAATTTATTTGGTTCTTGGTTCTTGTGATTTGATTCTTTTCTTTCCTCTCACGTTTCACTTAAACACCCTCTCCCACACCTGGAACGAATAAGCATACTTATGATGATCATCTGTCGCATGATCCTGATTGCTCACTAATCTCCATTCCTGCGGATTAATTACGGGAAAATAGGTGTCGCCTTCCAGCTCCGCATCGACCCTGGTGATATAAATGCGTTTCGCTTTTTCAAAGGCCATCCGGTATATTTCGCCGCCCCCGATCACCATCATTTCTTTTACATCCATGTTATTTACCAGGAACTGGGCGTCATCGAGGGTTTTAACAGCGATGGTCCCTTCCTGCTTCCAGTTATTTTGCCGGGTGATGATAATATTCTTTCTTCCCTTCAACGGTTTGCCCAACGCTTCAAAAGTTTTTCTTCCCATTACCACCGGCATTCCCCAGGTTACGTTCTTGAAAAATTTCATGTCATTCGGGAGGCACCACAATAGTTTATTGTCCTTGCCTATGGCATTGTTTTTTGCTGCAGCGACGACGAGGGAGATAGTCATACCCCTGGTAAGTTTTTCGGTAATTCAATTTTTCCTTTGCCCTAAAGGGAGTAGTGAAAGCCATTTTAAGGAAAAGCATAAAATACAAATGCAAATGTAACTACTATGCTTTAATCTCATTCACTTGAAAGGCGTGCAACAGGACATCTCCGACCTAAGTTCCCCTTTAGGAGTCCCGATAGCCATCGGGAGGGGCCTACACCGCTACAGGAGCTTTAATAGCGGGGTGACTTTGGTAATTCTCCAGTGTGAAATCTTCGAACTTGAAATCGAAAATATTTTTTACTGCGGGGTTTAATTTCATAGCCGGCAATGGGTAAGGCTTACGGCTAAGTTGCAATCTTACCTGTTCCAGATGATTATTGTAAATATGCACGTCCCCAAATGTGTGAATAAATTCACCGGGCTCCAGCCCGCAAACCTGTGCGATCATCATTGTCAACAATGCATAGGAAGCAATATTAAAAGGCACACCCAGGAATACATCGGCGCTACGCTGGTAAAGCTGGCAGCTCAGTTTACCTTCGGCAACATAAAATTGAAAAAGCGTGTGACATGGCATCAGTGCCATGTCCGGCAGATCGGTCACGTTCCAGGCGCTGATGATCAACCTACGGCTATCCGGGTTCTTTTTTATCTGGGTAACCAGCTCGGTTACCTGGTCCACCAGTTTGCCGTCCTTTCCTTCCCAGCTTCTCCATTGCTTGCCATACACAGGTCCCAATTCGCCGTTTTCATCGGCCCATTCATCCCAAATGCTCACCCCGTTTTCCTTTAGGTACCTCGTATTGGTCTCTCCCTGCAAAAACCAAAGCAGTTCATGAATGATGCTCCGAAGATGAACTTTCTTGGTAGTCACGAGTGGAAATCCTTTTTGAAGATCAAAGCGCATCTGGTAGCCGAAACAACTTAAGGTACCCGTTCCGGTGCGATCACTTTTATGAACACCATTATCCAGAATATGCTGAAGCAGGTTGAGGTATTGTTGCATGGGTGCAAGTTACGAAAAAGGAGGCTGGTTGCTAGATGCTGGATGGCATCCTGCACATTAACAAGGATTGAATTCGGTAGTCGACAGTCTTAACCCGATAGCTATCGGGTCGAGAGTCAATAGTACAGAGCCGCCGCGGGGATTCTGGATGCTGCCAACCCTCCCTCTCCTTGTGCCACCGCTAAAGCTAAGGCGACACGCGGTTGGAGGGGGACTTGGAGCCTGAGGTCGCTGAGGCTAGATGGCTCCCTGGCCCGCACCATACTCAGGCTTTAATGCGATAACCGGTGATCCTTCGACGTCATCAATAAATTCTGAAAATTCTTTATACAGCCGGCGGATTGCCTGTTTATGCGCTGACAATTTTTGCTCAAGGATCTGCACCTGGGCCTGCTCGTCAGCCAGCTGTTGTT
>DASSFT010000245.1:0-2557 GCA_035694045.1 Chitinophagaceae bacterium | reverse complement strand
CATGTTCGGTATTTTAAGTTTTAAAGATAATGGATGCACTGCAATTATGCTCACGACTTTCTTGCTGTAAACAACCAGTATTGCCACAAACCTTTTTGCATACCGTGATACTGGTACTTGCAGGCACGTATGTTATTTTTTTGCATTTCGGTTACCCTGCTGGAAAAACTCAATTTCTTCCAGGTAACATATAAACTTGCTAAATAATAGAATCGGAGCAGCCGCCTGGAAGAATGCCAGGTATACTGGGATATATCACGGCAGGATATCTCTTCAAAGCCGGCCTGATTTATAAACTGGCTGAACCGTCCGGGTGTCTCAAGGAAATTGACCTGCCAACCATCCAGCCACTGGCGGATTACCGGGTGATCGTTATTTTCAAATTTTGTAACAAATCCATCTGCTACCACCAGCCTGCCGCCAGGTTTCAACAAGCGAAATGCTTCCCTTATGAATTTTTCTTTATCGTCGGCATAGCAAATGCTTTCACATCCCCAAATCACATCAAAACTCTCATTGGCAAAAGAGGTATTGCAATAATCCATTACTTCAAAACGGGTAAGATCATTCCGTTTTCTCTGTTGGGCATTTCTAATCGCCAGTTGGGCCTGTCTTTCACTCAATGTAATTCCTGTTACATGACAACCCAGGTTCCCGGCCAAAAAAATGCTGCTACCCCCTACTCCACATCCTGCATCAAGCACCTTATCCGTGGTTACAATCCCTGCGGCTTCCATCATCACCTCATTCATACGGAGCAGGGATTGAGGAAAGGATTTTACTTTTTCATCGCGATAACCGTAATGTATGGACAGGCTGTTCTCCAGGTCCCAGGAATCTTTGTAGGCATTCTCGGTAGCCTGGTAATAGTCTACAATCTTTTTATGATAGGCTGTTTGCATTTCTTTTAGTCTTTCTTTCCTGCACCAACAATAAAGCAAAATGGATGATCAGCGAGGCGGCAATAAGAGACGCACCTACAAAGAACCATTTTCCCACTACTTTATTTTCATTATAAAAAAGGAAAGCCATGATAATTCCATAGACTGGCTCAAGATTAAAGGTAAGGTTAACCGTAAAAGCGGTAAGCTTCTTTAATGCATTGGTAGTAAGCTGGAAGGCCCATACCGAACAAAACCAGGCAAGCACCAGCAGCCAGCCCCATTCCGGTAAGCTGGGTAAAAGCCGGCCGGCTGGAAAGAATTGCCAGTATAATGGAAGAAGTAACGTAAGGCTAATAACGCCGCCACTAAGTTGGTAGGTAAGAATCGTTTCCGGGTTTATTCTCTTCACATATTCGCGCAGCATTATCATGACAAATGCCAGTAAAACGGCACAACTGATCCCCAGTATAATGCCGGTCTTGTATCTCGGATCAAACTGGAAAATAATATAGATACCTATCATCACCAGCAATCCCAGGAGCACCTCTATCCATTTGACAGGCACCCGAAGTATCACCGGTTCCAGTAAAGCTGTAAAAAAACCAACGGAAGAAAAACAAACAAGGGCTACTGATACATTGGACTCCTTAATCGAGGCATAAAACGTTACCCAATGTAGCGCCGCGATGAAACCGATGCCGGACAATTTCAGAATATCTTTTAACGGCAGTCGTTTCAGTTTTTTGGTAAAGTAAAAAAGTATCCACATAGTAGCAGCAGTGATGGCAAGGCGGTACCATACCAACAATTCAGCGCCAAGGTGAATTTCTTTTCCAAGGATACCTGTGAATCCGGCCAGGAAAACAGAAACATGAAGCTGGAGGAAAGCTTTCTTCATTGAAGTCACAAACTAAGAAAAAAGCCAGACCGCAATAAATTGGCAGTGGTCAATTTTCGAAATAAATACTCTCGTCATCCCGCATATTGCGGGACGACGACGCCACGAAAACCAGGGTGTCAATCTTTGCGCCTTTGCGCCGTGGCGAGAAACATAATTGAGGATTATTTGGGCTCGATCAGCACGTTATTCTGTAGAGGTTCAGCAGATGAGCTTTGCACATAGTTATTGTTATTCTTTACACGCTTCCTGTAATTAGTGAACAGGCTATACCAGCGAAGCTTCAGTACACCAAGAATGCCCTCCTTTACGATCCCCTTGTTCATCTTGGAAGTACCCTGTGTCCTGTCCTGGAAAATGATGGGAACCTCAACCAGTTTAAAGCCCAGCTTCCAGGCAGCAAATTTCATTTCTATCTGAAAAGCATAACCCGTAAAATGAATCTCATCCAGGTTGATTGTTTCCAATACTTCTTTTTTATAACAAATAAACCCCGCAGTAGGATCCTTTATCCTCATCCATGTGATCATCCTTGTATACAACGATCCGCCTTTTGATAAAGCGATCCGGTTACGGGGCCAATTCACTACACCTCCCCCTTTGACGTAACGGGATCCTATTGCAACATCGGCTCCATCGTTTTTACAGGCATTGTATAAACGAATAAGATCTTTTGGATTGTGGGAAAAGTCGGCATCAATTTCGAAAATATAAGGATACCCGTTTCCAATGGCCCATTTGAATCCATGGATATAGGCAGTACCCAGGCCCAACT
>DASSFT010000244.1:0-4566 GCA_035694045.1 Chitinophagaceae bacterium | reverse complement strand
CGCAGCAGCGTTGTCGACGGTTTCAATGTCTTTAAGATTGAGCACGACGTTTTTAACGTCATTTTGCAGGTAAGGCAATAAACATTCACCAAGTGCCTCTGTCATACTAGCAGAAAGTGAGGGTCCAGGCAACGTGATGACATGAAATTTTTCTTTGGTATTTGTTTTGACCTTCATTTGTACAATATTTGGCCTGAGGGCGGCAAAAAGCCAGAAATCCCAGCTCCCTGAACAACTAATGTTATCAACATTCCGTTTATAATTACGGGAGAACAGAAACCAAATATATTCGTTAATATTGTATAAACCAATTATCTAAAAATGGATAATAATTTTTCAGCCCAGGTAAAAGAGATAATCTCGTTCAGCAGGGAAGAAGCATTGAGGCTCGGAAATGATTTTATCGGTACCGAACACCTGCTTCTCGGATTAATCCGGGAAGGAGACAATACGGCAGTCCGAATCCTAAAGAGTTTTAACGTAGATCTTTACGAACTTAGGAAAGAAATCGAACTTGCCGTAAAAGACAAAACCGGAAAAAATATCGCCAACATCAATAGTCTTCCACTCACCAAACAAGCGGAGAAAGTAATTCGGGTCACCGTTCTTGAAGCAAAGGCTTTAAAAAGCACGACTGTTGAAACAGAACACCTGATGCTTTCGATCCTTAAAAACAAAGAAAATATCGCTACACAAATCTTAAATCAGTTTGACGTGGACTATGATCTTTTTAGGCAGGAACTGGGTATAGTAAAGTCCAGTGATTCTACAAGAGCCGAATACACCGACGAAAATGATGACGACTTTGATGATGAGAAGAAATATTCTCAGCAGAAAAGCTCGAAGCAGGCCGGTAGTGCTAAAAGCAAAACCCCTGTGTTGGACAATTTTGGCCGGGATATTACAAGGCTGGCCGAGATGGGAGCTTTAGACCCGATCGTAGGTCGTGAACTGGAAATTGAAAGGGTATCCCAGATTCTATCGCGCCGCAAAAAGAATAACCCGATCCTTATCGGTGAACCGGGAGTAGGTAAGACGGCCATTGTCGAAGGACTTGCCTTACGTATCGTTCAACGGAAAGTATCGAGAGTATTGTTTGATAAAAGAGTTATTTCGCTCGATCTCGCCGCACTGGTTGCCGGTACAAAATATCGCGGCCAGTTCGAAGAAAGAATGAAAGCCATCATGAATGAACTGGAAAAGAACCGTGATGTGATCCTGTTCATCGATGAATTGCATACTATTGTTGGAGCTGGCGGCGCCAGTGGTTCTTTGGATGCAAGCAATATATTCAAACCAGCTTTGGCAAGAGGAGAACTCCAGTGTATCGGTGCTTCTACGCTGGATGAATACCGGATGTATATCGAAAAGGATGGTGCCCTCGACCGTCGTTTCCAGAAAGTGATGATAGATCCGCCGACAGTGGACGAAACGATACAGATTTTAAATAATATCAAGTCCAAATACGAAGACTATCACAACGTAATCTATAGTAACGACGCGATCGACGCCTGCGTAAAGCTGAGTGACCGGTATATTACCGATCGCCTGTTACCGGATAAAGCGATAGATGTGATGGATGAAGTAGGTGCAAGAGTGCATTTGAAGAATATCAATGTTCCTCAAAACATCGTGGACCTGGAGAAGAAAATAGAAGATGTAAAGAATGAAAAGAACAAAGTAGTGAAGAGCCAGAAATTTGAAGAAGCTGCTTCACTTCGTGATACCGAAAAACGCCTGGCAGAAGACCTCGAAAGAGCAAAGGCCGATTGGGAAGAAGAAAGCAAACACAAACGCTACCCGATAGATGATGAAGCCATTGCCGAAGTAGTAAGCATGATGACCGGGATACCTGTGAAGAGAATGGTGCAGGCTGAAACTGAAAAGCTTCGCAAGATGGCCGATGATATGAAGACAATGGTAATCGGCCAGGATGAAGCGATCCTGAAAGTGGTGAAGGCTATCCAGCGTAACCGCGTAGGATTGAAAGATCCTAAAAAGCCGATCGGTACTTTCATTTTCCTGGGTCCTACCGGTGTTGGTAAGACGGAATTGGCAAGAGCACTGGCAAGATATATGTTCGATTCTGAAGATGCGCTCATCCGCATTGATATGACCGAATACATGGAGAAATTCACTGTAAGCAGGCTGATCGGCGCACCTCCCGGGTATGTTGGTTACGAAGAAGGTGGTCAGCTGACCGAAAAAGTGAGACGTAAGCCGTATTGCGTTATCCTTCTTGATGAAATAGAAAAAGCACATCCTGATATTTATAATATTCTTTTGCAGGTGCTGGACGATGGTCAATTGACTGATGGATTAGGCAGAAAAGTGGATTTCAAAAACAGCCTGATCATCATGACCTCGAATATCGGTGCACGCCAGCTGAAAGATTTCGGATCAGGTGTTGGTTTTGCGACAACTTCAAGAGTAGAGCATGAAGATGAAGCCAACAAGGCGGTGATAGAAAAGGCATTGAAGAGAACCTTCTCCCCGGAATTCCTGAACCGTATCGATGATGTGGTAATCTTCAACAGCCTAAGCAAGGAAAATATCTTCAGCATTATTGATATCCTGATGAAGGGTGTTCTGAAGAGGTTAATCAATCTTGGCTTCTCAATGGAACTGACTGAAGATGCAAAATCGTTCCTTGCTGAAAAAGGATATGATGTCCAGTTTGGAGCCCGTCCATTGCACAGGGCTATCCAAAAATACCTGGAAGATCCGCTTGCAGAACAGATACTGAACCTGAATGTAAAGCCAGGTGATGTATTGGTTGCAGATCTTGATAAGGAAAATCACCAGCTTAAATTTTCATTTAAGAAGGTAGAAGAAAAGTCGAAGGCATCGTAACGTAAAGAATAGATTTATCAAGTCATCCCGCCTTGTTGGCGGGATGACTTTTTTTATGCAGTATAGGATTGGTTTTGACCTTGCGAACAACTGGACAGACTGGTTTGACCAATTTTTAAAATGACAAAGGAATAGAGACGGCCTTTTCACCCGGTTCTTCACTTGAAACTGGCAAACAAATTGTTAAACTCAATTGTGCCACTGCTGCCTTGTGCCTAATTCATAAGCCTTCCCCTCTTTACCAAAGCAGTCAATCTCCCCTTTGAACGCTCCTGGATCCGCCGGTTCGACGATTCATTTCTTTAAAACCATACAGCTTATGCTTCGCTCCCCGTTCCGCTACAGCCTCTGGCTGTTGAATTTTCTTTCTATATCGATAATCAGTTTTGGGCAAAAATCTCCCCAGGCCATTGAGTCAATTAAAAAGAAAATCCTTGCTGATCAAAAAATATTGTCCGTTGAATTTTCGACGGAAAGACAAACACCTTCGCTCATTCTAATGGACCCGAGGCATGGAAGTTATTCAGAAAAAGATGGAAGTTCGTTACTCACAGGATGGTTGAATATGCGGCCAGGCATCGACCAGGTCACGCTTTCCAGGACCATTCATCTCAAGAATAACTTCGAGACTGTTGAGTTTCAACAATCCTTTAAAGGGGTCCGGGTAGAGCAGGGCCGGTATAAAGCACTGGTCAAAAATGGCATCATACAATTTGTCACCGGGGCCTGGTTTGACATACCCACAACATTATCCCAACAGCCAGTATTGACGGAAGCGCAGGCATTAGGGTATGCCCGGTCATCTGTAAATGCCAGCAGGTATGCCTGGGAAGAAATACAGGAGCTATTGAGAAAAACGACAAATGCACAGTTGAGACAGGTATTGCAAAAAGAGTTAAATGAATACCTGCCAAAAGGAGAGCTGGTGATCATCAGAGATTTTACAAGAAAAGAAACACTCATCCTCCGCCTTGCGTATAAGTTTAATATTTATGCTACAAACCCGCTAAGCCGCGGTTGGGTGTATGTTGATGCAGAGAATGGAAAGATACTTTTGTATGATAGCATCCTTAAAGATTTTGACGGAAAAAAAGTCCCTGCGCCACCTTCAATAGATGCGACTGTGCAAACAAGGTATGCCGGCACACAGGTGATCAAAACGAAGCAGATCAGTGGAAACGACCCTAATTCGGGACTTCCATTGGTTAGCAGCCACGCGGGCAATGAAATATACATCCCGGGCAACCCGACCTATGTTTTAATGGACGATACCCGGGGCAACGGCATTGAGACCTACGATCTGAATGGTGTTGGAGGTTTGCCTCTTTCCATTCCCGGTTTGTATGTACAGGGCAAATCCTTTACCGATGTAGATAATAACTGGACGCTGGCCGAACATCATCGATCGACGGGAAATGATGGTGCCATGGAAGCAGAAAATGATGATATTGCCTGGGATGCACACTGGGGCGGCGAAGTGGTCTATGATTATTGGCTGGCCAAACATGATCGTTTAAGTTTCGACGGCAATAATGGAAAGATCAAAAGTTTTATACACTATGGTCCCGCCTATGACAATGCTTTCTGGAATGGGACCGTGATGACTTATGGCGATGGTTCGGGACCGGCAGCAGCAGGTTTTAAAGCGCTTACCTCACTGGATGTTTGTGGTCACGAAATCGGACATGGCGTTTGCAGCCATACATCCGACCT
>DASSFT010000243.1:0-5333 GCA_035694045.1 Chitinophagaceae bacterium | reverse complement strand
CCTTCGAGTATCTCATCCCAGCCAATCAATTTTTTCCCCTTTGAATTAATGATCTTCTCCACTCTTTTAACAAAATAGCTCTGCACTTCGTTCAGGTCCTTGAGCTTTTCTTTCTTCATCAATGCTTTTATGTCATCACTTTTCTCCCAGAAGTTGCGGGCCGTTTCATCGCCACCCATGTGTATGTATTCGAAAGGAAACAGTTGAGCTATTTCGGTAAATACTTTATCGATAAAATCATACACATTTTCTTTAGCGGGGCAAAGCGAGTTGTCAAGTAATCCATAAAAATGCTGCCCGCCACCCGGCCATACCATTAATTGCTCTCCAGAGTTCACGGCATAGGTGCCAGGAGTGGAAGTCAGTTCGGGATAAGAAGCAATAGCAGCAAGACTATGACCCGGCATATCTATTTCAGGTAATATGTTAACGTAGCGGTCCTTTGCATACTGCACGATCTCCCGAATATCCTCTTGTGTATAAAATCCGCCATAATTTTTAGGTTCATTGGGAAGAGGATTGGAAAAACGGCCGAATGTCCCGGTCTTATCTACCCGCCAGGCGCCCACTTCTGTAAGTTTCGGTAAACTTTTTATTTCAATACGCCAGCCCTGGTCATCACTAAGATGCATGTGAAGCAGGTTGAATTTATATTTCACCATCTCGTCGATATAGTCCTTTACCTGTTGCTTGGTAAAGAAATGGCGGGATACATCGAGCATCAGGCCTCTCCAGCCGAAACGAGGATGATCTTCAATCGTCACAGCAGGAATAACCCATTCTCTCACGGCCGCGTCATTACGAAACAACTGCAACAAAGTTTGTACTCCATAAAATATACCGGCAGCATCGGGCGCAATGATTGATACACCATCCGGCGCTACTTTCATGCGATATCCTTCTTTGGGGATCGATTTGTCAGCGGAGAGAGAAAGGAAAATAGATTTTGAAGCGGCCCCGCTACCTTCTTTTACGGCAACATTGATCCCGGTAAGCGTAGAAATTGTTTTGGAAAGAAAGGCGGCGGTTCTTTTTACATCCGGGTTATTGCCGGTGATGATCGCCAGGTCGCCAGGCAACATAAAGCTTCCGGTGCCTGTACTAATCGAAACAGGTTGAGGAATTATAGAGATCTTGTTAGCCCCCGATTGAGCATAAGATAGAATACCGGGCATAATAGCCAGTGCAACCAGCAACGCTTTTTTCATAATGCAAACTTTGGCTCAAGTTACTGGTTTGGGCCCATGTAAATAAAAAGGCCAGTAGTTTTCTTAGCGGACTTAACTATTTATATCCTTAAATCTCGCAAGGGAGGTGAGTGGTGAGTGGTGAGTGGTGAGTTGCTCCGCTCGGAGCTGACTATAGACTATCGACTGACAATTATCTACTGCAGCATCCAGCATCAAGCATCCAGCATCCTGCTCCTAACTCTGAATAATGACTATCTACTAATGACTATCGACTCCAGTACTACCCCGGCATCCGAGTGATATACCTCTCTATCTGTTTTATCTGGTCCACGATCTGCGGCGTGGTTGGCTTCAATGCCTTTGCCTTGCGGAAAAAATCTTTGGCTGCTCGGAATTCTCTTTTATTCATCATGATGCTGCACATCTGCAGGTAGGCGGCTGCTTCATTTTCTTTGTCGGGAAGTCCTTTGCGGATGGCGCTTCGGATATAACTTTCGGCCTGTCTAAGGTCATTCTTCTGCATATGCAGCATACCCATTTGCAATAAACTCGCTCCTTCGGCTTCTTTCATTGGCATACCGAGATCGAGACCTTTCTTCATCATTTTTTCGGCGCCGTCAAAATCCTGCTTCATCATCGCGATATTACCCTTTAATGTATAATATACCGAGCGGATCGGTTTATACAACAGGGCGGGAAATTTGATCGAGGCCAGTACTTTTTCTGCTCCGTCCATATCACCATTTTCCATGTATTCCTGAATCAGGCGAAGGGGACCAAAGAAAAAATGCCCGGCGACCAGTACTACACCAACCAAATAGAGGGGAAAAGCAGGCCAGAAACCGGCGGCATAATTCACATAAGCACCTAAAGCGACCAGCACGATACCAATCCAGAGGCGGTATTTGATGACAAGATTGTAAAATTTCATGAATGATTGTTAAGGGGTGCAAAGATAAGGAGTTGCAGCCTGTCCGATCGATACTGGATGCTAGATGCTGGATTCTGGATATTGAACGTGGGGGAATTCATTGGCCTCAACGTACCTCGTAGTTCGCTTTGTTTCACCGCATTCGCAATGACTTTGCGGCATCTAGTTGCTTCGCTCCGCTCGCAATGACGGTATCCAGCATCCCAAGCTATAGTTCGAATTCTAACGATCTATTCTCTGGCATCATTAATCTCCACCCAATACCCATCCGGGTCCCTGAAATAGATCTGTTTTACTCCGTCGACACGATTGGTGAAAGTATTTTTTTCACCCGCCCAGCTTTCGAAAGTGATATTGTTGTTTTTCAGAACTGCAATAAAATCGGTAACAGAAGGAACTGTAAAGCAGAGATGGGCATTCTTATCATGTTCGGTTTTTTGTGTGGCGCCGGATATTACGTGTAGGTGACTCTTTGGTCCTATGCTAAACCAGGTATGGCGGCCGTCATGAAAAGGCTCGGGAATGGTATCCAGGCCGACAATATCCCGATAGAAAGCGGTGCTTGTTTGCAGGTTGACTACGTAGACTGCAATATGATTAAGCGAAGGTTTTATTTTCGACTGGGCCGCTGCCACCAGGCAACCGAACATTATGATTGTTGCAAATAAAAACCGCCGGGCTGAAATGAGCATATAATTAAGTTTGGGGTAATAGGCAAATTTGAAATTTATTTCGCGCAATTGATAGACTAATTTTCGTCGCGTCGTCGCATCGCGGCGAGAGCATTTATTTATCGAAATCGTTATTGTAGATCAGGGTGCCATCCAGTTTTTTCAAATTTACAAAATCAACTTCCGGCAGTCCATTGGAGATGAATCCCAGCCCGGTGATCATTCCCGAAGACTCGGCATATTGGGTGGACAAGGCTTGTTTGCCATTAATGGTTATCGTCACATTTTTATTTTTAACGGTGATCTCGATGTCCTGCCATTCTTCAACGCCTGTTCCCAATCCGGAGAGATCAACTATTTTTCCGTTTAATATGTTTTCCCCAAACTGCGCTTTTATTTCGCTTGCACAACCTTTCGGGGTGCTCTTAAAATACATAAAGTTTCGCTGGCAGAAAACTTCGCACATCAGGAAGGGGCAGGAGTTATTTTTTACTTCATTGATCCGCGCCCGGCAATGCAATATATAGTTATCGCTGCTGTGTTCAATCTGTGTAGGAAAGTAGACCTGGAGGAATAATTGCTCTTTCCCAATGTCAATGCCGCTGTTGACCACATCTTCTTTATTGGTGGTCAGTGATCCGTTTTTAATTCCCGTGGTGGTAATGTATACAGGGAGGCTGGCCGGTTTTCTTTCCCGGGCATAGAAGAACCAGCGATCGGTAGGAATGCTTACGTCCATGGTTTTGATCACCTGGTCATTGGCGATCAGTTTTGCCACATGATAGCCGGGTTCATAATAGATATCAGTCAGCGTATGATTTTTTTTGTCGATGCGGACGCGTCGATCTTTGTCCCAGGATTGCTGGATAAAAAAACTATCTGCAATCACTTTGTCGATATTATAATTAAATACAACTGTATTTGGCAGATCACTGGCCGTGGTCCGGTGGACCGAAAACTGTGCTTTGTCGAAATTGCCCGCTTTTGTCTTGCCGGATTTCAGGAAAGCGAGTAAGCCAATGACAGAAATGGCCAGCAAACCGCCGATCAATATATATCTACTAAAAGAAAATTCATGGGCGTTTGTGTGGGTTAAAGCCGTTTTTTGTTCAACCAGTTTTTCGCCCGGGATCTCCCGGCCATTGGCCTGTTTAAAATCCTGCCAGTTCTGGTAGCCCAGGAAAAGCGAGATGGCATTCAGGGTCGCGATCTGTGGTTGACGGGAAAACTGGCCATTCAGCAACCGCTTAATGGTAGAAAGGCTGATCAGTACGCCTGTTTTTGTTTCGATGCTTTCAGATACAAATTCAAGATCGCGCTGCACCAGGTTATGGCAGTCAGCAAAACCGGCTTTGCGGCAAAGCTCAGCCATGCAGATTTTTACCCAATCACGTTCCGTCCTGGCACTGATCTCCATTTTGAATTTTTTTGAACGGCTTTTGACTGTGAAATTAGCAGTATCGGGAGATATTTTGCCGGGAATAATTATGAGCGTGGTCCTACTGGGATATGAGTGGCTGGGCGGCAAGCGGATCCCCGTTTATTTCATTACAAAAACAGAAAATATGAACCGTTTCTGGAAAGCAGTCATTCTTACCTGGTTATTCGCCGGCACGGCCGACCTGACAGCAGCCTATATCAGTCAGTGGATCAGGACTGGCAAGTTTGCCGACAAGATGCTCTACTATATTGCCGGAGGCGTGTTAGGGCTCGATACTTCGATGCAAGGTGGTAACTGGGTGGCGTTGCTGGGTTTAATCAATCATTATACGATTGCATTTTGCGCCACCCTCTTCTTCTTCTGGATATTTCCGAAGGTTAAGCTCCTTTGGTTTGATAAATGGGTGGTCGGCGCTCTCTACGGCATTTTCGTGAACGTGGTAGTAAGCCTGGTCATCAAATGGTTCACGCCGCTGCCCGCCAATCCTTTTGTGCTGGCCAACGTCGTAGTGGCCTGGTTCATCCTCGCGATTTGCCTCGGTATCCCGATAGCATACAATGCGTATAGGTTCTATGGGGTAGAGCCTTTTAAGTTTCGATCAGAGACCTCACCCTCCAACTCCCTCTCCAAGGGAGAGGGAGCGTAGGCAGCGTCCAGTTGTTTCGCTCCGCTCTATGGGTAGCCATCGGACGCAATGACGACATCCCGCATCCAGCTGCTTCCCTGTGCTCAATCACGAAACCTTTCAACCATTAAACCCTTCAACCTTTAAACGATTCAACTCCGATCCCAAAAAGCCGGCGGCTCAATCCCTAACGATCGCAGATAAACATACCCCTGCCCCCTATGATGAATCTCGTTATCTATAATATAGAACAGTATCCAATACCCCGGTCCTTCCCACTGACCAAAAGCTTTATCCACTTCCTGGAACCGATGAGCCGGTATGGTTGGCCATAACTTTTCGATCTCCTGAGTGTCTTCATCCCAGAGTTTCAGCAAATCTCCTTTCGTTTTAGGCGCTGCTTTTTCTTTATAATTTTCCCATTTGCCGGTAGCGATCCCGCGAAGGGTAGGAACGGACATGCTTAAGAATTCCT
>DASSFT010000242.1:0-8611 GCA_035694045.1 Chitinophagaceae bacterium | reverse complement strand
ACAGGTAGAAAAATTGGATCGTGGCCTGGTTGCTGTGAGAACGGGTGCTAACGAAGTCTATGTAGGATGGCGGTTATTCGGAACTGATACTTCAAGCATTGCATTTAATGTTTACCGCAATGGAACAAAAGTAAACGCCGATCCCATCACTAATTCTACCAACTATATTGATCAAACCAATACAGATGGGACCTATATGATAAAACAGGTGATCAATGGTGTTGAAAAAAATACGGGCAAACCTGCGTCGGTTTGGTCGCAACAATATCTAGAAATTGCGCTCGACCGGCCTGCAGGAGGCGCTACTCCTGTTGGTGAGACCTATACCTATTCACCCAATGATTGCAGTGTAGGCGATCTTGATGGAGATGGCGAATATGAAATCATCGTAAAATGGGACCCTTCTAATTCCAAAGACAATTCACAGGCAGGATACACCGGCAACGTTTATATCGATGCCTATAAATTAAACGGCACCAAATTATGGCGTATTGATCTCGGCAGAAATATTCGCGCGGGAGCTCACTATACACAATTTATGGTGTATGACCTGGATGGAGATGGCAAGGCAGAAATGGCATGCAAGACTGCTGACGGAACTATTGATGGTACAGGTGTTGTTATTGGAGATGCCAATGCAGATTATCGAAACACATCCGGGTATGTTTTAGCGGGACCTGAGTTTCTTACCGTCTTTAACGGACTTACCGGTGCCGCTATGGCTACCACTAATTATCTACCTGCCCGGGGATCTGTCAATGCATGGGGAGACAATTATGGAAATCGCGTAGATCGCTTTATTGCAGCGGTAGCTTATCTCGATGGTGCGCATCCAAGCCTGATAATGGGCCGAGGATATTATACGCGTTTGGTGCGAGTTGCCTGGGATTGGAGAAATGGCCAGCTTACTCACCGATGGACTTTTGACAGCAACAACCCCGGCAATAATTTCTATGCAGGCCAGGGCAATCATCAAATGACAGTTGGAGACGTAGATGGAGATGGGAAAGATGAGATATTTAATGGATCAAGTGCCATCAACGACAATGGAAATGGACTATGGGCAAATGGAATGGGACATGGAGACGCATTGCACCTGACCGATATGGATCCCGACAGACCTGGCCAGGAATTGTGGCAGCCTTATGAATCCCCGGCTGACAACGGACGCGTGGGAGCCGCTATGGTTGACGCGAGGACAGGAGCAAGAATATTTACAATACCGGAAAACAGCGCAGATGTAGGTCGTGGGCTTTCCGCGAATATAGATCCGCGCTTTAAAGGAAATGAAACCTGGGCGGCGCGTGGCGGTTTGAATTCACCAACCGGGGTGCAGATCGGTACCATAAAACCATCCCAGAACTTTGCTAGCTGGTGGGATGCGGATTTCACAAGGGAACTTCTCGATGGAATTACAATAGCAAAATGGGATTACAACAATAATACACTTGTGCCTTTACTCATTGCCAACGGGGCTGCCTCTAATAATGGAACCAAAGCTACTCCCGGTTTGAGTGCTGACATACTAGGCGACTGGAGAGAAGAAGTAATTTTCAGAACTACAGATAATAATAGTCTGCGGATATACACCACCACTGAATACACCACTCATCGATTATATACATTAATGCACGATCCGCAATACAGGGTTGCTATTGCCTGGCAGAATTCTGCCTATAATCAACCTGCACATCCAAGTTTTTACATTGGAGAGGATATGGAAGCTGCTCCACAACAAAACATTGTGTATGTAACAGACGTGATCCCACCGGTGGCTTTGGCAAAAAATATTTCTGTAACATTAAATGGTGGAGTGGCTTCCATTTTACCGCAGGATGTTGACAATGGCAGTCATGATGCGTTTGACATTCGTTCACTGGCATTGAATGATTCCACGTTCGATTGCACAAATATTGGCGAGAACCAGGTGACTTTGATCGTAACAGATAATAATGGAAATGTTTCTACCGCTATCGCGACTGTCACAGTTCTCGGGCAAATACCTGCGGCGCCAGCAATTACAGTGAGCCGGACTGATAATACCTATACCGGTGGAAATGCAAACACAATCTATCTTGGATATGGTGCGCAGCAATTGACGCTTACAGCAAGCAATGGCACTACCAGCGGGATAAGCTATTCATGGAGTCCTTCAACTTATCTTAGCAATGCCGGCATTGCAAATCCGGTGTTTCAACCCACTGTTGCCGGTACCTACAGCTACACCGTAACAGGCACTAATACATATGGCTGCACTGCTGCGAGTTCAGTCACATTGCAGGTAATCGATGCCCGTTGTGGTAATAATAATGACAAAGTTCTGATCTGTAAAAATGGTAAAGACAAATGTGTGGCTGCCCCATCGGTTCACGCTCACCTGGCAAATGGAAGTAGCCTCGGAAGTTGTGCTGCGGGTAATGCCAGGATGCGCAATGGAGGAGATGTCGAAGAAGAATTTGAAAAAACCGTTTTAGAAATATCTCCCAACCCGACATATGGAGTATCAAAACTGGTGATTCACGCATCGAAATCGGAACGGTATGAGTTGTCGATCTATGATATGAAGGGCAGCCGGGTAGCTTTAATTGGCCGTGGCGAACTGCAGGCGAACAAAACGATCATCCATCAGTTGCAGGCCAATAATTTTGCGAAGGGGACTTATGTGGTTAAATTGGTTACTGATTCGGAAGTATTGATTGGGAAGATTGTTATACAATAATGGGGTGTGTTGATTTATCTTTAATATAGAGTTTTATTAACTACATCTCAATATTGGATAAACTCCCATTTATACCAAACCATATTTACAAAAGGTCAGATATACATGACAACTATGGCGGTAATCGTCAGGGAGGTATTGCACCATCTGCAAAGTTGCCCTTCATTTTTATCTTTTCAGGTAAATCTGGTGCTCAATATGGGTATAAAGACGGCTGGGATAATCCAAATATATTTAGTTATACGGGGGAGGGCCAGGTTGGTGACATGAGATTTATAAAAGGGAACCTTGCATTAAAGGATCATATAAACAATGGGAAGAGAGTTTTTCTATTTGAATATGAAAGAACCGGGTATGTGAAATTTATTTCTGAAATGGAATTTTATGATATAGGCTATTTTGACACTCCCGATATCAATAAAAATACTAGGGTTGGAATAAGATTCTTCTTTAAAAGAAAAGGGGCATACATTCCTGTTGCTCCTGAAGAATTTGAGCGTAGCCTGACTAATGAGGATGATCATGAATATGGAGAAATAATTTTACCGAACAAAACAGAGCGGTCTGGGCTAGTAACCTCAAGGGTTGGACAAGGTGCTTACCGAAAGAGGATTATTCACAGATGGGAATACCAATGTGCAGTCACAAAGTTTAATAAATTAGAAATTCTGATTGCCTCACACATTGTTCCCTGGTCAAAAGCCACAGATACAGAAAGACTTGATGTTCACAATGGGATCCTGTTATCACCAGTATATGATGCGTTGTTTGACAGAAAACTTATCAGTTTTGATCACAACGGAAAAATTTTACTATCGGAATCAATCGAACCTTCAGCCTATAAAAAGATTGGAGTTACTGGAAAGGAAGTAATCCAAAACCTGAGTCAATATAACCTTAAATATCTTGATCGACACCTGGAGACGCTGATATAATCAACCTAAAAAAAATCTGCGAAATTTTCTTTTCGCAGATTGAACGATTAGTATAAATCGCCTAAACACTGTCGTGTTACCATCTTTTATTATCGGAACGTGGCGCCTTCTCTTTTGCCACGGTAACTGACAATGCCCTGCCTTCAATTTCTTTGTTGTTCAGGCCCTTCATCGCTGCCTGGCCTTCAGCCACAATATCCATTTCCACAAAGCCAAAGCCACGGCTTTGACCGGTTTCCCTGTCTGTGATCACTTTGGCAGATTTTACTTTGCCAAATTCAGAAAATAAAGTTCTTAAGCTTTCGTCATTTGTGTGAAAACTTAAATTCGAAACGTACATGTTCATAAATCAAAATTTAAAATTAAAAGAAAATATTTTTCACGCCTGTTACAGGGCAAGTTCAGCGAAAGCCAACGGCCCTTTAGTCTCTTCTCTTTAATATCATGCTTTCAAGTAGCTTCTGTTGATTTTCTATATCCAGTTGTTGATCTTTCTGGTTATTTTGGTTATTCGCCAGGTCATTCTGGTATTTCTTTATTTTATCTGCCAGGTCCGCCTCATCCTTTTTCAGGGTTGATAATTTTTTTTGAGACGTCTTGAGGGTACTTTCCTGCGCTGTGATAGTTTGTTCAAGATTGTATGCCGTAGTTTTTTCAATAAAGCTGTTGAGAAACATCCTGGAATTGTCCCAAAGCACGGCATCATTGTCGGGTGAAGCAAAGTTTTCATTTCCGCTGCTTACCAGCAGGTAAAGAGTAGTGTTATTTTTTTCCTCGTTGTTTTTCTTCACCACTTTAAAATACATATCCAGTTTTTGAGCGCTCAATGAAGGCAACACCACACTATTAAATACATAAAAACCATCTATTTTATTCTTTTTCCAGAAAAGGGCCCCTTGTGTTTCCGGGTTATATCCTATTTGCTTCAATTTTTTCAAAATAGTGCCTTCTACATCCTGGGCAGTGTTTGGTAATTCAAGTACCAGGGCCGGTTGCATGGTATTTTTATATTGAATAGTTGTATACGAGGATTGCGCTCGTGCCGTGATCATACTTATAACAAGTACAATGATCAGCATTGATTGCTTTTTCATTTGAATGGTAAATAAACGGAGAAAGAATGCAGGTGGGAAAAGTTGGACCGTGAATTTCAATGAAGATAAGCTTATATTGGCACTTGGACGATTATATTTTGTTATATCGTGGTGCGAGTCTTAAGATCCGGCAAGCTTAATACCAGCACAATCTCCAAAAACGCGCAAACACACCCACAACCACACAAACCATATGTTTAAACCAAAAGTTCATAAGTAAGGTTTTATTCTTCCCTGTATTCCAAAATTTCACCGGGCTGACATTCCAGCACCTTGCAAATAGCATCCAGCGTACTGAACCGGATGGCTTTTGCCTTGCCGGTTTTGAGTATCGAAAGATTGGCCAGCGTGAGATCTACTTTTTCAGAAAGCTCATTCAATGACATCTTACGTTTGGCCATCATTACGTCGAGGTTTACAATGATCGGCATAGTTTATACGGTTAACTCGTTTTCAGATTGGATTTCGATCCCTCTTTTGAAGACCTGTGAGATGAAGACAATCACCCCGGCAAATAAAAGGTGTTCGACACCCGCTCCCATGAAATGATTCAGATCCGGGAACTCGACTCCTTTCTTGCCAAGCCAGTCACAATAAGAATTACCGATAATTGAAAGTATACCGATGAACAGGGCTACATAGCCGATCCTCGATATGAACGCTGTTACCGTTTCACTGAAGGGGTGGACAAAGTTGATCTTCAAAAAGATCTTTATGACGAGATAAAAAACATACGCCTTCAAAGCAGATATGAAAGCTATCAATGATACAACGAAACAATATTGGGCCCTGTCGTAATTGAAAAGGCTCGATAAATTAAGCCCGCCATACAGGTTTTTTGCACCTTCTGAATTTATGAAGAGGCTGACAAAAAATGAATAAAGAATGGCGCCCGTCCGCACACATAGCCCAATAAATATGATCCAGGAAATGATGTGGAGGACTTTGAGAATTGGTTTGGTTTTCGATTTCATAACTTGTTATTGTTTTTAAGCATACGCAAATATCAATAAAATTTTATCGAAAAACAATAAATTTTTTCCCTTTTTCGGTAAACTGTCACAGAATTTCGGTAAATTGCGGTGTAGTCGCCTGGCTATCCCCGGATTATGCAATACACCTATCGCTCACTCACCACTCACCCCCCGATGGCTATCGGGACACCTCTCACGACTCGAGTAAGCCATGGATACGCGGATGCAGGATAAACGGAATGAGTTTCCAGTTGGTGCTGAAGTCTTGATCACTGACCACTGACCTCCCGATAGCTATCGGGACACGTCTCACCTCTTACCTCTTTGTAGCCGAAATACTACAGGGCCTCAGTGTTATCTATTACTTTTTAATAATACAATGAACTATTTTTTTCGGCTCCTTCTATCTATTTCTTTGTGCTTTCAATGCGTAGAATGAAAAAGATCCAGTATAAGTTCACTTGTCTTCTCCATTTATTATGGAAGGGCCCCTTGAAAAGCCACTGGCCGGTTTATTGGCCGGTTAGTTCAACTAATCAGCAAAATCTTGCCTGGGCCATAACAGGCAGAATAGTTAGGTAACCATCCTTTTCGCGATTAGGCAGCCCTGTTCATCCACCAATGAACAGGGCTTTTTTTTGTGTTAAATTAAATGGATAATAATGTAGAAGGAATAATCAATCAAAGGACCGACAGGCCGACAGCAACCATACAGCCCTTGCCCCGGCTGGTTTGTATATCCACCGTGCCGTTATAAAAACTTACTCTTTCATAGATGTTGGAAAAACCTATACCTCGAGGTGTCAGGGTTGAATCGAAGCCGATACCATTATCTTTTATTACCAGCTCGACATCCTGGTGCTTTACCTGCAACAGGATCTCCGCATTCCTTGCTTTACTGTGTTTGAGAATGTTCTTCATTTGCTCCTGCACGATCCGGAACAAGGTGATCTTTTTACCGGAAGAAAGCAGGTCTGTATCGAGGTCATGGGTAAATTTGATCCGGATCGGGTGTGCTAACTGGATATCCTCAATAAGCGCCCTGATACTTTCCACCAGCCCCTGTTGCTTGAATTGCGGCACAACCAGCTCCTTGGATAATTTCCGGATCTCTTCAATTGCCATCTTCAAATACTCGATACTCTTTGTTTTGATTAGCTTCTGGTCCTTGTTTTCAGGATTGAGTGTGTCTATAAAGAGCATAGTTGTAGATAATATCTGGTTCACATTATCATGCAGTTCATGCCCGATCCGCGTCCGCTCTTTTTCCTGTACCTGTATTACCGTCTCGGAAATCTCCTTCTGCCTTTGGATCTGTTCATCCGCCAGTTTGTTTTCGAGTTCCTTGAGATCGGAAATATCATGGAGGGACCCTATCATTTTTACCGGTAACCCGTTTTCATAAATGACAAATCCTTTATCCTGTATGTGTTTGTATGTTCCGTCGGCGCATTTAAAACGATACTCGCTTTGCCAGGAATGCTGATAAGTGTCTGTGGCCTCTTTTACTTTATCGCTGACACGGTTGCGGTCCTCGGGATGTATCCTGCGCAGCCACCAGGAAAGCCCCTTTGACTCGACCATTTGGTAACCGATCATCTCTCTTAGCACTTCATTGCGAAATATTTTTCCTGTCTGCATATCCCATTCCCAGATTGCATTGGAAGCAGCGCGGGTGAGTGTAAGCAACCGTTCATTGGCTTCTCTCAATTCGGCCTCGATCACTTTTGTATCCGGAAGATTAACCGCATACCCACCAACAAGCTTTGCACCACCGGGGATATCGATCGGGAAAATGTTGATATGGGAAACATAATTGGCCCCATTGGCCAGTCTGACCTTTTCAATTAATTCTACCGCTTCCCCTGTTTCGAATACCTTCAGATGTTTTTCATGTAAGGCATTATATACAAATGCAGGCACCAGGTCAGCCACCTGTTTGTTGACACTGGTACTTTCATCCAGGTTGAAATACCGGTAAAAAGCGGAACTGGCCAACTGAAGATTTTCGGCTTCATCAATAACCCAGGCCAGGTTGGGAGTCTGGCTGACAAAAGCCTTGAGCAGTGCCTGTTTTTCACCAAGGCTTTCGTGCAAATGCTTTTCACGTGTTACATCAATGATACTGGAAACAACATAGAGGCCGTCGCAACAGGGCGCATCGCATGACAACGACTTTGAATTGAAAAGAAACCAGCGCAGTTCCCCATCTTTGAGACGAATGCCCAGCACCTGCTTCTGTGGCTTACTCGTTTTCAAGGATTGCATGAATGGGGTATTTTCAAATAACACTCTTTCCCCGTTCTCATTACACACCATCCATTCGGTATCCCAGAGTGCACTTATATTTTTTAACTGGTAGAGTCTTTCAAGCGAGGTGCTGAGCAAACTTGAGGCCTTATGGTTGGCGGCGATCAGTTCTCCTTTTCTATTATGAAAAATTATCCCGGTCAGGTCTTCTATTATTAACTGGTAGTGTTTTTGAGCCAGTTCGTTGAATATTTTCAGCCTGCCCTCATCCAGAATTTTGTAACCAATGCAGAAATACAGGTGTTTTGAATCGCCTTCCGGTTCCAGTGATCGTACCTGCCATTTCATCGGGTGGTAATAGCCATTCTTGATATACAATTCCATGGCACCCTGTCCATTTTGCCTTCCAGAGTCGCAGATTATTTTTTTAAAATCATCTACATTTATTGGATGCAACAGGTCAAAAAAATTGGTTTTTACTTTACGCGGATTGTCCAGTTCAAGATCTCTCAGCATGTTCGAGTTAGCACAAGCGATAGTCCCTTCTTCATCAATAAGCGTGAGATAAAGATCATCCTGCTTCGGAGCGCTGCTGATAATGCCTTTTAGAGTCGTCCAGCTCAACTTCATACTGTGTTT
>DASSFT010000241.1:0-7893 GCA_035694045.1 Chitinophagaceae bacterium | reverse complement strand
GCCAGGGTGGATTTGCCGTGGTCAATATGTGCGATAATGCAAAAATTGCGAATACTTTTTATCATTCTTAATACCTCGTTTTCAGGATGCGCAAAGGTAAGGCAAACCAGCGAGCTGTTGGCCTTCAATTACGGGATCATCCGGATTTGTCTGCAGGCGGCCCAATTGATGGAATAAGGCCAGGGATGAGGAAAATCCAGGCAGAAAAACCGATGAATTTTTCAGGTGTTCAGCAAAACACAATGAATCGATTGTTATCCCGTGTCGCTCATTTGCAGTGAATAAATTTGCGGGTTTAACTGTCAAAGTTCAATTTCTCCTTACATTGCAGCCAATTAACCAAGCCACCTGACGCTTCATGAGTGAGAACAAGCCCCTGCGGCAAAAAGATCTTTCCGTGACCGGTGACGCCGGCAATCTCATAATTTCTCCGGGCCTTTCCGCACAAAAGGAAATTGAAAGGGAATTGAGTCCCCAGGCCGATGTACATAAAAAAACAAAATGGAGAGAATACCTGGTACAGTTCATCTTATTACTGTTGGCCGTCTTTCTCGGCTCCATTGCAGCAACAAAACGCGAAGAATGGCTGAACCTGCGCCGGGAAAAAGCCTACATGGGGTCCATGGTCCGGGATCTTAAAAAGGATACCGCCGAAATCAGTAGCCGCTATGCTTTCTCTTTTGAACAGATTCAAAAGATCGATTCGTTGCAGATATTATTTTCCCATGACCTGAAAAATAATTTGGCGGAAGTGAGCAAATGCTACGAGTTAAGTTTGTACCTGACCTGGAATTCTCCCGTGGTCTTTAATGAGCGCACTTTCGCGCAATTGACGGGGTCCGGCAACATGCGGATCATAGAAAAGAATGGTGCGGCGGACAGTATTATGGATTATTATAATTCCATAAAAAGGATCGAGCAACAAAAGCAGCAATATATAATCCATCTCAACCAGGCTTTAAGCGCCATGTATAAAGTGCTTGACATAACTTACCTGAGACAGCAATTGAATACCACTGATTCGACCTTGCACTGGGCCAATCTGGATTGGCATGACTTGCACCTGCGTACAACAGACCGGGATAAATTAACAGATCTCAGTTCTACACTGGAAAATACAAAACTCGTTATCAATACCTACATGCAGCAACTCTATGCTATCAATCTCCAGGCCACCAGCCTGATCCGCTTCCTGCAGGAAAATTATGGCCTGGAAAACGATTGAAGACGGTTGTCCATAATTTCAAATCGACAATTGGTACGGTATAAATAACAGTGCATTCCTGTTTACATTCTTCTTTCGAGGTTCCCTGTAGATATTCGCACACAAACCTCGTTTATGAAGATTTTTTACGCAACAATCTTTATACTGATATCAATCCAGGCTGTGGCTACTGCGCCAACCTCCCCCGCCAGTAATTTCCATTTTAATTCTATAGATGGCGGCTTCTTTAATATAGGCTGGTCGTCCGGCAACGGAGCCAGGCGGGTGATCATCTGCAAAGCCGGCGGTCCTGTCACCTACCTTCCTCAAAACGGGATGGACTATATAGAAAACACAAACTTTGGCAGTGGCCAACAGGTTGCACCTGGTGAGTATGTTATTTATGATAACGCTTTTACCAGTTTTTTTCTCACCGGCTTAACACCAGCTACGCAGTACTTCTTCGCAGTATTTGAATACAATGGCACAGGCAGCGCAACTGAATACCTCACCAGTTCATTTCTGACGTCGAATGGAACTACTTCTTCGACACCTACCATCCAGACCAGTGATGCTTCGTTCACCGGTATCACGACCAATTCGGTTACGTTTACCTGGGTAAATGGCAATGGCGCCCGCAGGTTAGTAGTTGTAAGAGAAGGATCACCTGTAAACCAGGACCCGGTCAACAGCCAGCAATACAATGTCAACTCGGTCTTCGGCAACGGAGCTCAAATAGGCAGTGGTAATTACACTGTGTATAACAGCAGCGGCGTTAGCACAACAATCACCAACCTGAGGCCCGGTACGCAATATCATTTTGCCTTTTATGAGTTCAATGGTGTGAATCAGCCGCAATATAAAATGCCAGCCTATACAACCAGTGTCACCACCCGCAGCATACCTACCATCGCGTCGACGAATGTTGCCATAACCAAAATAGATGGAAAAGAATTGGGATTAGGATGGGCAAACGGCAACGGGCAACGGAGGATTATTGTGGCAAAACAGGGTAGTAATATCACTGGCACTCCCGTAAATGGAATAGACTATGCAGCTAACAGTGTTTTTGGCACCGGACCCACCATCGCAGCAGGCGAATACGTGGTGTATGACGATAATTTCAATGCAGCTACTATCTCGGGACTAAATCCTGGTACAAGCTATTTCTTTAAGATCTTCGAATATGATGGAACGGGAACCAATACAGTTTATCTTATTAGCACTTTTGGGTCAGTCAACGGCTCTACAGCAACTACTCCCACGCAACAAGCAGCCAGTATTACCAGCAACAGCATTACTTCTACATCATTGAATTTATCGTGGGCCATGGGCAATGGAAGAGCACGCCTGGTGGTTGGAAGAAAGAATGCTCCGGTAAACTTTACTCCACAGGATTTTTCTGTTTACAATGCAAACAGCGATTTTGGAAATGGGCAGGACCTGGGTAGCGGCAATTTTGCAATAGCGGCAACTACCAACAATTTTGTGAATGTCCACAATCTTGAACCCAACACCACTTATCATTTTGCCATATTTGAGTATAATGGATTTAATCAACCACTTTTTCTCGCGCCGGCTGTCGTTTTTAATGCTACAACTTCACTGGCTTTGCCTGTCAAACTCATTAAATGGGAAGCTGTACCGGTCAATGGCAAAGTAAAACTGCAGTGGGCCACGGGTTCTGAACTGAACGCAAGTCATTTTATTATTGAACGCAGTCCGGATGGAACTAACTTTCTTCCTTTAATCACCGTGCAGGCTACAGGCAACAGCCAGTCTGAGACAAACTATAGCAAAGAGGATATTACCCCGTTAGATGGGAAATCGTATTACAGGTTGAGAATAGTTGATATAGACGGGAAATTTGAGCTATCTCCGGTCCGCTCTGTATTGCGGTCTGCTCAACAGTCGGTTCAGTTAACTCGCAACCCGGTGCAGGGTGCAGTTGAATTTATAACATCTTCGGCAGTTGGCGGAAATCAAAGCGAATGGCAGATTATCGGGGTAAGGGGAGATATAATTAAAAAAGGAGTTATTATCCCGGGTAGAATGGAAATCAATATATCCGCGTTACCGGCGGGAAATTACTGGTTGAGAGTAGTTATAAATAACCAGTCTCAAAGCCTGGCATTTCTGAAGCAATAAGGACCTGGCTGGAACAGCCGCAGCTTTCCCGTTGACATCAACACTGCGTATTTTTGTCAAATGCCAATAGTACAAGCAACAACGCAAGATATTCCTGCGCTCGAAGGATTGTTAAATAATGCTTACCGGGGCGATGATTCAAAGCAGGGCTGGACCACTGAAGCTGATCTGCTGGAAGGAGATTTGCGAACAGATGCGACTATCCTGCAGCAATTGATGCAGACACCCGGCGCCGTTTTCCTGAAGTATGTCGACGACGATAACAGCGTAAAGGGCTGTGTATTCCTCCACAAAAAAGAAGATAAGTTATACCTTGGCATGTTAAGCGTGTCACCGCGGATGCAGGCAACAGGAATAGGTAAACAGCTCATGGCAGAAGCGGAGAGATTTGCGAAAGGTAAAGACTGCTCCTCCATTTTCATGAAAGTAATAGGAATTCGCCATGAGTTAGTAGCCTGGTATGAACGAAAAGGTTACTCCAAAACTGGGGAAACAGAACCCTTTCCTATTGATAACAGGTTTGGAAAACCCACTCAGCCTTTGGAATTCATAATCATGGAAAAGAAACTCTAGCCATGAAAATCTGTCCCGATCCTTCGCTCCGCTCAGGACTATCGGGATGGTTCTTGGAATTTGCTCTTTAGAGCTGCTTATAGTGACTTAATTTATCAAGCTCTACAATCGTTGTTTTTCCATCTTCGCTTTCATGAAACATCGGTGCAAACCTGGCATTGAATCTCATTTCATCGTACACATAGGAAGTTCGGCGTACTACCGTGGCTGAATATACATCGTCAAATCCCTTCACTTGTACATATATCTCCACATCCGATGTTTTATAATCCTCGTCCGCCAGGCCAAACAAGGGACTGTTTTCATCGATCGGGTGAACCACAGTCCAGTTCATCATCAGTGTATCTACTTTGGTCCTTTCCAGGGCGAGTTCATAAAATTTATAGCGCAGCTCATTACCTTCCAGCACCTGCAGGGCAAGATTTACTTTTATTTCGGCATCAGAGAGGTTGTGGTTGTCTTTGTAAGACACAATGCGGAACATCAATCCCGTTTTGTCCCGGTAAGGGGCTACCAGCGCGTAATCGCTAAACGCTATATGCGATTTAGGTTTGGCAAACCGTCCATAGATCAGACCGGTGATTACCGCAAATGAGGCCCAGCCGCTCATAGCTTCGATGGCAGCCACGAAATTGACACCACTTCCAACCGGGTTCACGCGACCATAGCCGACGGTTGTAAAAGTTTCCGTACTGAAAAAAAATACTTCCCTGAACTTTTGCCAGGAACTAGTGCCGATCATACCCGTAAAACCGTTCAACCCAACCAGCAGATAAATTGCCGTAAAAACAAGATTAGCTAAAATAAAAACGGTCACCATTATTGCCGCAAATTTCCAGGCGGGCATATTCAGCATAGTATGGAATATGCTGAACCGTTGAAAAAAAGGAAGTCCCTGTTTTCGAAGATTATAACTTCCATCTCGATTAATAAATCTCCCGCCGTAAGATGAGACATTGGTCCCAAAGCCGGTATCGTTATTTGTCTTTAAACCAGGGTTAATTGGTCTCCGTGTAGTTACTGCCATAATGAAAATTAATCATCAAATTTAGTACAATGCAATTGCGTTTCATCTACCTAACAAAGCAAGCCTGTGTCCCTGAAATCTTACAGGGTTTGTTCTCTCAAAAATTAATAATTTTATGATTGATGGAGGCTGATATTCATACACTATATGAATCCGATTTCTACCGGGTACTGGATTTTAGATGCCGGTGCAAAGACTGTAATACTTCCAGACCGGAATACAGCCAGGTATTTGCTATCAGTTTTGTGCGCAAAGGGAATTTTTTATTCAATGTGTTTCGGCAATCCCTCGACTCCTATAGCGGTTGTGCGCTGGTAACCAAGCCGGGCTATGAACACACCGTCACGCATACACATACGGTGCCTGATGAATGCAGCATCTTTGAATTCAAAAAAGATTTTTACAGCGAATTGTTGCAACATTATGGGCCCTCCCGCTTTTTTTTCAGCAACGACCTTCATTCAACGCTGGTACATACCACTCCTGAAATGGAATTCTTCCATTTTTACATATTGCAATTGATCCAAACCAGGGCGGGCAGCAAACTCCAGATCGATAACCTGGTAATGGATATGACGGCGATGATACTTGGATCGCTTACCGAATATACCCCGAACGAAAAAATAAATTCGAGGTTGAAAAAAAATCACCTGGCTACCATTGAAAGGGCCAGGGAATACATTGCGGTCAATTTTGCTTCGGACATTTCGCTAAAAGAAATAGCCGAATACAGTTATGTAAGTCTTTTTCATTTCAGCAGGTTGTTTAAAAATTTCACGTCTACTTCACCACACCAGTATTTGCTCGCCACCCGGCTCCAACATGCGGCCCTGCTTTTGCGCAATTCTTCCCTACCCGTCGCAGACATCGCTTTCACATCCGGCTTCAACAGCATTGAATATTTTACGGCCGCTTTCCGCCAGAAGTATGAATATCCTCCCGCCAAATTCAGGATTACCAACGAAACTGCTGCCTCTCCCTCCGGCTCCCTCTCCAGGGAGAGGGAGTGATAGCGATATCTCTCCCTGAAATCGTGGCTTCGCAAATCGTTCTCACCACTGACCACGCTAGCAGAATCTGGTATCAAGCATCCATCCAAAAGAGCAAGATTCCTTAACCCCATCATGTATACTCTTGATAGCTTTGCCTGTAAATATTTAAAACATGAAAGAATTTTTGATCACCACGCTGGAAAATTCAAGGACATACACATTGGCTGTCGCAGAACTGATGCCGGAAAAAGAATACGAATTTAAGCCAGTCGATGCCATCTGGAATTTCAGGGAATTGCTCCATCACATCGCCTATGGCATAGAATGGTGGGAAAGCAATTTTATAAAAGGAAAAAATGTAGAATGGGATCAGCCACCGGCAAAAGCAACTAAAAAAGAGGTTATAACCTATCTCAATAAAGCATATGCATCCGTTAAGGAAACAATAAGCCAGGGAAAACCGGGCAATGATGTCATAAAAGGGTTTCACGCCACGATGGATCATATCACGCATCATCGCGGGCAGGCCACCGTTTATCTTCGTTGCAAAGGAATTACGCCACCAGCTTATACATATTAAGGCAAGTGGATAGCGGATAGTCAATAGTTGTTAGACTAAAAACTATTGACTGTACTACAACCAGCCTGAACGGCGAAATAGATAATAAAGGAGAAAGCAGGCGCCAGCTGTAACCAATAAAACGGCATAAAAACCAAAATGCCATTCGGTTTCCGGTATAAACTTAAAATTCATCCCATAAAAACCGGCAACCATGGTGGGCACCGCGATAATGGCGGCCCAGCCAGCAAATTTTTTTGAAACATCGCTCTGGGAAATGGATATCAGGGAAAAGTTTGCCTCCAATGCTGTGTTCAGCAGTTCCCGGGTATTATCCACCATTTCATTGAGACGTACCGCGTGATCGTAGATATCACGGAAATAAGGCTGTGTCTCGTCAGAAATGCTTTTGATATCAAAACGCATCAACCTGTTGCAGATATCGACGAGCGGCGATACGGTCCTTTTTACGTCCAACAACTCCCGTTTTAGCATATATATCTGTTCGGTCGTTTCCCGGCTGGGTTTTTCTTTAAAGATCTTATCTTCTATTTCTTCCAATTCCATTTCCAGTTCTTGTACTACAGGAAAATAACGATCAACAATAAAATCCATTACAGCATACAGAACAAAGCCCTGGCCTTTACTCAAGAGGTCAGGCATCGATTCACAGCGGGCACGAACCTCAGTATAGGGAACGCTGGACCCGTGACGGACTATCACAATAAAATTTGGTCCAACAAAGAAATGCGTTTCCCCGAATTCAATATGACGTTCCTGGTTTATCTGCGCCGTACGAAGTACAACAAATAATGAATCACCGTATATCTCAATTTTTGGCCGTTGATGAGCTATATGCGCATCTTCTACAGCCAGGTCATGCAAGCCGAATTCTTTCTGTACGCTGGCCAGCACCTCTTCTGACGGTTCATGCAGACCGATCCACACAAATTGCCTGTTATCCTTTAATACTTCATGTACGTTGTTCAACTGTACATCAGCCGTGCGGCGACCGCTGGAATAGGCCGCACAATTGACTATTTCTTTCATATAGCAACTTTATAAGGTTAACTACAGTAAGTTCGGTAAAAAACAGGTAGTGAAAAATAAATTCTACAGGCCCTCGCCGGACTTCACCTGATAAAACCTACCTTCACTTCCGCCTTATGGATATAGTTATTCGAAAAGCAACAACCGGCGATGTCGCAGCCATTGCGAAACTGTCCACACAACTAGGTTATCCCATCTCTGAGCTGGATACGGAAAAAAACATTACAATTATTAGTCAAAATGAAAATGAGATCATACTTGTTGCAGTCTACCAGGAAGTAGTTGGCTGGATCCATTTGTTTCATACAACCCGCTTGGAGTCGGGCTCTTTTTGCGAGAT
>DASSFT010000240.1:0-3776 GCA_035694045.1 Chitinophagaceae bacterium | reverse complement strand
ACTCCGTCCTGGGCAAAAAACAAATAAGCAGCATACCCTGCATATACCAGGATACCGAAGAGGTAGGCCTTAGGATAAAACTTATTCCGGAACGCCAGCCAGCAAAAAACGGCACCATAGAGATAGATCGGCATCCAGACATAAGGATCCGGATCGTTGTATTGCAATGCAGCGGAAAAAATAAATAGCAGGCAGAAGAGCAGGTTAAAGATTTTCATTCACTAAACATACAAAACCTTAGATATAAATCAAACAGCATTCTATTTCAAGTAACGATACATTTATGGCAACAAAACCGGTCCCAGCCAATGCAACCATAGAATGTATCCGGCAATGCCGCCTGTCATTCCCGCCAATATGAATGTCAATCGTTGTTGCCGGGGGATGAATTTGAAAACGACAAGATATAGAACCCCAAACCCAATCATGCCAGTAACAGCAATCAACGACCAGGAAGGAAGTCCCAGGTGAACAGCAATTTTTATTTCGTCACCTTTGCTGAAAAACTGCCGGGTGAACACATACCAGCATACCAATAGGAACAAACCCGCTGCCTGCCGCAACCAAAACAATGTAATTAAGACAAGGGTCCATTGCCGGAATGTAAGCTGTTGCCTTGATTGAAATGATCTTTTCCCGACCAGCAACAGGATCAGCCCGATAGTTCCCGTCAGTAATGTCTGGAGAGGTCCCCCTGCTGTGATCCATAAACTATCGTTGGAATAAGTCCGGGAAAGTTGCTCGAATTCGGCTTTACGAGGAAAAGTCGATCCTTCTACTATCTCCTTGCTGTATTGTGAGTAAATCGTGTCCAGCACCTCAAATTTTTGCGGATCGTTCCAGTATGCCGAAGCAAAGCTTATTCTTGACGAGTAGCCAAAACTTTTCGCCATAAGATAATGACCACACTCATGCGAAAGCGTGCCGATGATAGTAGCTCCAATAAAAGCGAAGACAAGAATTATAAAAAGCCGCCAGTCAAACCGCTTTGCCATTATGAAAAGTTAGCAAATTATCCGGTTGCTTCTCCCGATCCCGATAGCAATCGGGAGCATTGGGACGGTGGGATCGAAATGACCTTTCCAGTATGTAGAAATGGGAATAAAAAACCTCCCGAATAAATCGAGAGGACATTGAATTTTGTTTTCAAATCAGGATTAGTAAGTGCTGTTTGACTTAACAAACAGGGTTTTTCACTGGTCTCTTTAATGGGTTTATGTAGTCTCGGTAGCACCTTCTACCAATACCGTTACCTTGTTATTGAGCACCTCCACAAATCCGCTTTGTATGTCAAAATAAGCTAAATGATTCTGTTTATCCTTTAAAACTTTTACACGTCCTGCTTTTAGGGCGCTAACCAGGGGCGCATGCCTGTCCAAAACCTCGAAACTGCCACTGATACCCGGCATCTGCACGCCGTATACCTCGCCGCTGTATAATTTTTTCTCTGGTGTTAATATCTCTAGATTCATACAATTTGAAAATTTGACAATTTGAAGATTTGAAAATGAGAGCAGATCTTTTGGACTTTGTCGAAAATGAGCACCGATGAAGGGTCATTTTCAAATCTTCAAATTATCCTTGCGCTGCTGCCAGCAATTTCTTCCCTTTCTCCATCGCATCATCGATCGAACCTACCAGGTTGAACGCCGCCTCCGGGTAATCATCCACTTCCCCATCCATAATCATATTGAAACCACGGATCGTTTCTTCGATCGGTACCAGTACCCCTTTCAGACCCGTAAATGCTTCCGCTACATGGAAAGGCTGAGAAAGGAAACGCTGTACTTTCCTGGCGCGGGCAACCGTCATTTTATCTTCATCGCTCAACTCATCCAGACCAAGGATAGCGATGATATCCTGCAATTCTTTATAACGTTGTAAGATCAGCTTCACACGGTTTGCGCAATTGTAATGCGCATCTCCTACAACCTGCGGCATAAGGATTCTGGATGTAGAATCCAATGGGTCCACCGCAGGGTAAATGCCAAGGTCTGCAATCTTACGAGACAATACGGTTGTTGCATCCAGGTGAGCGAATGTTGTGGCCGGTGCGGGATCTGTCAAGTCATCGGCCGGTACGTACACCGCTTGCACGGATGTGATAGAACCATTCTTGGTAGATGTGATCCTTTCCTGCATGATACCCATTTCCGTAGCCAGCGTCGGTTGATATCCTACCGCCGAAGGCATACGGCCCAGCAGTGCCGATACTTCAGAACCGGCCTGTGTGAAACGGAATATATTATCAACGAAGAATAAAATATCTTTTCCTTTACCCTGGCCATCTCCGTCGCGGAAATATTCAGCAACGGTCAAACCACTCAGGGCCACCCTGGCACGAGCGCCGGGAGGTTCATTCATCTGTCCGAACACGAATGTTGCTTTTGATTCGGCCAACCCCTTCATATCCACTTTGCTCAGGTCCCAGCTCCCACTTTCCATGCTGTGTTTGAATGCATCGCCGTATTTCATGATACCGGCTTCGATCATTTCACGCATCAGGTCGTTTCCTTCACGGGTCCTTTCACCCACACCGGCAAACACTGACAAACCGGAATAAGCTTTAGCGATATTATTGATCAGCTCCTGGATCAATACGGTTTTACCAACACCCGCACCACCAAACAGGCCAATCTTACCCCCTTTTGCATAAGGCTCGATCAGGTCGATTACTTTGATACCTGTATATAAAACTTCCGTAGCTGTGCTAAGGTTTTCAAATGTTGGTGGTTTCGCGTGGATCGGGCGACCACCTTTTTTGCTTACCGGGGGTAATCCATCGATCGGATCACCGGTAACGTTGAACAGGCGACCATTGATTGCTTCGCCCACGGGCATAGCGATGGCGATGCCTGTGTCTACCACTTGCATACCACGGACAAGACCCTCGGTACCATCCATGGCTATACACCGAACGCTGTCTTCACCCAGGTGTTGTTCCACTTCCAGGACCAGCGTATCGCCGTTTTCCCTTTTTAGTTCCAATGCGTTATAAATTTCAGGAAGTGTGCCCTCAAACTGAACGTCAACAACGGCACCGATTACCTGTTTTACTTTACCAACATTTGCCATATCAATAAATTATAGAGAAGGTTAGATTTCAGGCCGCAAAGGTAGGGGTGCAAAGGGAAAATGAAAAATGTAAATGAGGAAATATGGAGGCGAGAATAAGTTGTGGAAAACGGCCTCACCACCGACCTCCTCGCCAAACCGGAGGAGGAGTAACAACCGGTTGCTCCCATCCATAAATTATTCGTTTTTAGTAGCCGCACAATTCCCTACCTTTTAGGAAATACTTAATATGCCAGACATTCGCCACCTGGTGTTTTTCAAAACAACTCCGGAAAAAATTTACCAGGCTATCACCACGCAGCAGGGAATTGCCTCCTGGTGGTCCCGGGACAACAATGCAAAACCTGAAAAAGGAAGCATTTACCGCATCTCGTTTGGTGGAGATTATTATAAAGAAATAAAAGTCCTGGAATTGGGAGCGGGCAAGAAAGTGGTTTGGGAAATCCTGCACGCAGACCCTGAATGGCTTAACACTAAGGTCAGCTTTGATATAAGTTCCGGAAAAAACAGCACCGTTCTCCGGTTCAGTCATTCCGGCTGGAAGGAATATACCGACCTGTTTGCCCAGTGCAGTTACCATTGGGCCATCTACCTTGGCAACCTGAAGGCCTTCACTGAAAAAGACCAGTCATTTGCCCTGTCCGAATTTTTTTAAAAATATTTCCGGGATTTGTCCGGCGGGTTTTACCCTGTTCGTCATC
>DASSFT010000239.1:0-3265 GCA_035694045.1 Chitinophagaceae bacterium | reverse complement strand
TCCCACATCAAAAGTGGCTCACCTTCGCAACCCTGTCCGAAACTTATGATCGGGTAGGGCGCTTCCTCGAGATGAGGCACCGTGTACTCTACAATTTCTTCTGCGGTGGGTTTAAATGTAAGCCTGTCCTGCGTAGACACGATCGGTTCTTCATCGGGTTGAAGTGAAATGCAACCGACGCAATTGGCATTGCAGGCAGGTGATACCGGTACCGGGCATTCCCATCTGCCTAAAAAATAGTTCCTGGCTGCCGGACAATGGTAAGTTAAAGCGCAATTGTTAGCTAAATGATTGACCAGGCGATTATGCGGGTAAGCCGGGATGATCCGCTTTACACCAGTTTCCACCTTGCCCTGGTCATATCCTGCGCAATCCTGCCGGATGTCCGGTTCGATCCTGGTGGCAGGCACATAAAATTTTTCATTTTGCCAGCCCACCGCCGTATAGCAAAACAGCGGGAGTGTGGGAGCATTGGGCTGTGTTTCATAAGCCGCCAGGTAAAAACCGGTGTGAGCGGGAGGAATGAATGCAGCTACGGCCCAGCCTTTTTCACATAACCTCATTTGACCGGTCTTTATATCTATACCGATCCCTTTTCTTCCAGGCAACTCATAGAGCGACCCTCCATCCGGTAATTCTATCCATTCTTCGCCAGGAACTGGTAAAGCATCCCAACCGCTCCGGCCAGTGGCATACAATGTAGTGTCTTCGAAAATATTTCCTTTGCCGTCGGAATAAAGAATATAGGGGGAAAGCGTCATAGAAGTCAAATGAGTCACAAAAGTCAAAAAATTCACACAAGTGATATAAGGCAGTTGGTCAAACTTGAATGACTTTTATACCCTATATGACATAGCTCGCAAAGTTCGTGATTATTTTATTAACCCTTTCAGGTGTACTTCGCAGAATTCGTTAAACTCCATTTCGCTGGTAGGAGAGAGGATCTCGTTTTGGAGAACTTTGTTGTTTTTAAGGTCAATGGTAAGAATCCCGTCTTTTAAGATGGCATTATCCAGGTCTTTCCATTCAAATGTCCGTTTGGGAAATGATGGATAAACTATCCTGTCATCATATACAAGGACAGTAAGTTTACGGCGGCTGATGTCCTGGAACAGGAAAAGAACAAACGTGAGCGCTGCAATCCAATAAAACTGGAGAAATATCCACGCAATGATCGCTATGGAAAAAGCAAGGCTTATGCTATCACTTTCGAAATCTTCTCTTTTGCTGAAGAACCGGCCGCAGAAGATGGCGACCAGTAAACCAGCTGCGAAAAATGGAAGGTTTGTTATTCTGGATTTTCCCGAAATACCTGCGTAAACAAAGCAGATGAAGGTCAATGCCAGGATCAACCAACTTATAACTGTATAAGTTTTCAGCTTTTCATTCTTAAGCAGTATTATAAAACGGGGCATACATAATTTTTCATGAGTAGGCTCAAACAGTTTAGGCTGGTTGCGGCAAATTACTTGCTACTAATAGATTACATAATTTAAAGAGAACCCTGGCACCGACGTTGGAATTCCAGTCCGAGTCGCTAATACCAACTTCACAAAGATCAAAGCCGATAAATTTCCTCCCGCTTTCCAGTATTCTCCGGAAAAGATAATACACTTCTTCCACTTCAAATCCTCCAGGCACCGGGGTGCCGGTATGCGGACATAGTTTGCGATCCAGCCCATCGATATCAAAGCTGATATAAACTTTGTCAGGTAACTGGTTGACTATTTCATCAACAATATGCTTCCAGGTATAGCCTTCGAACTGCCGGTTCTTTATCGCCCTGTCAAAGTAGGTCACCACTCTTCCGTTACTGTTTTGAATATAGTCATTTTCATTTTGACTAAAATCGCGGGGACCAACCTGTACGAGTTTTATTATCTGGGGCACTTCCTGTAATGCATTTCGCATAATGCTGGCATGTGAATAAACGAAGCCTGCATAGGCTTCACGCAGGTCGCAATGAGCATCAATTTGCAGTATGCCGAAATCTCCATGCTTTTCCGCAATAGCCCTGTAAAACCCGAGAGGAATACTGTGATCGCCTCCAAGCAAGGCCACCAGTTTGTTTTTACCAAGCAGGGCACTCGTCTGATCATATACCCAACTATTAAGATAGTTGCTTCCTGTATTGACATCCTTCAGCGTTTTCGACATGAACTGGTTGGCCGAAACATCTTCTCCTCTCGAAATATAGTCCATATACAATTCAGCTTCTTTGCGGAGATAATCGCTTTTCATCAATACTTTCCTGTCGGTCGGGCGCATATAAAATCCCTGCTTCCATGCTTGAGGTGAATCAGGGTCATAGATATCTATTTGCAAACTTGCTTTGGAGATGGCCTCCGGTGCCCGCGCAGTACCCGAGCCATAACTAACAGTTACTTCCCAGGGAACGGGTATGATCACCAAATGCGCATCTTCTTCCGTGGTGGGAAGCCCGAATATGTTATTATTGGGATTGCTGATACTATCAGGATCGTAATTTGAAAGATCGAACATGTTTAAAAAAATTGAAAAAACGGAATGCAAGTTACATGCAAAATCGGAAAAAGGGAGATAATTGTTAGAGGCCTGGAACGCAGGCTGGACGGGGTTCCCAGGGCTATCAACTCTGGAAATAGTTGTCGCGTTCTATTATCAGGGTATCGCCGGTTCCTGCTGGCTTAGGCAGTGAAAGCTTCCCAATCCCCAGATGAGCTCTGTAGAATCAATGCCGATTATCTCCCGGCCGGGAAAACATGCCTGTATTATTTGCAGGGCTTTATCATCTTTTGCACTGCGGAAGGTAGGGACGATCACCGATTTGTTGGCAATATAAAAATTGGCATAGGATGCAGGCAATCGTTGGTCTTCCCAAATCACTTCATCGGGCATGGGGAGTTCAACTATGTTTAGTTGCCGGTTGTTTAACAGCCGCATTTGTTGCAATTGTCGCAGGTTCTGCTGAAGCAATGAATAGTTTTCATCGCTTTTATCTTCTTCGACAACCGTTACGACGGTGTCTTCATTTACAAACCTGACGGTGTCATCAATATGCCCGTCTGTATCATCACCCACTATACCCTCATCAACCCAAAGGATCTGCTCAACCCCATAGTAGTTAAAAAGATATTCTTCTATTTGCTGTTGATTTAGTTGCGGATTGCGGTTGGGGTTTAACAGGCAGGCTGTCGAAGTCATTAATGTGCCCGCGCCGTTGAATTCAACAGATCCTCCCTCCATTACAATCCCCGGATGAAAAACCGGGATATTAAAATGACGG
>DASSFT010000238.1:0-7648 GCA_035694045.1 Chitinophagaceae bacterium | reverse complement strand
TGCGAGGTTCTTTGTAGTCGTTGCCATGTCTTCCAGTGAAAAATTAGCCTGTTGCCTTCCCGCTTCAATACGACTGAAGTCGAGCAGCGAATTTACCAGTTTGAGAAGCCGCATGGCATTACGATGCGCGGTTGTTATATTCTGTCGTTCGCCATCACTTAAGTTGTTGTGTGGCTCGTTGATCAACTCTTCCAGTGGCCCGAGCATAAGGGTAAGTGGTGTTCGAAACTCGTGGCTGATATTGGAAAAGAAAGCGGTTTTGGCCCGGTCAATCTGTTCCAATGCCTCAGATCTTTTTCGTTCTTCTTCAAAAGCGCCTGCGTTGGCAACAGCTGTTGCAACCTGTGTCGTCAGAAGCTCAAAGAAACTAATATAAGATTCATTAAACTGCAAACGGGGGCTTACGCCCAATACAATAATTCCTTCGTAATGATGTGGCTTGTTGGAAGGGATCGGAATAACGCAAACAAGATTCTCGGGATTGGACATTCCTGAAAGCTGTATTCCAAGTTCTGGTCTTCCAGTGCGCATTACATTTGAATATTGCAACTGTGACGACTCATCCGTTAATTCAATTACCGCGGGACTGATCTGTTCTCCGGCCTTTATTCCGGCTGTGCCGGCAAGGTTTGCTTTTTGATTATCCTGGTCAATCAGGTAAAACATAGCAAAGGGTATGTCTTCCTGGTGTTTCATAATCGCTTCAGCCGCCAGAGCACATGCTTCCTCCTTTGTTTTTGCTTCCGTACTATGTGCGGCTACTTTACGCAGGATATTAACCCGGCGTTCTCCGATTACTTTTTCCGTTATCTCATTCACGGTAGCCAGTACGCCTCCTATCCGGGTATGCATTGTTTCATCCGGAACAGGGCTGTAGGCAATTGTAAAATGAGTCTCCTCGAAAAACCCATTCCTGTTAATCTCAAGCTCTATATCTTCCATCCACGTAGATGGACCGCCTTTAAAAGGAGAATCTATCAGGGGTTGTAGTATATGCCATATTTCGTTCCAGCAAATACTTACTGGCTGCCCCAACGCCCGGGGATGCTTGGTACCGAGAATGGGTATATAGGCATCATTATAAAGAGAAATATAGGACGGTCCCCACCAAAGCAGCATTGGGAAACGGTTGGACAGTAAGATACCGACCATCGTGCGCAGACTGGGCGACCAACTGTCAATAGAGCCAAGGGGGGTTGAGGCCCAATCAAAATTGCGGATCCTTTCCTTCATCTCGCCATGGCCGGCGAGAAAATCGGGGTGTTTTACCTGGGGACTACTAATAATTTCCATTTAAAGCTTTTGTGGCAAGGGTTCATTTAATCAAAAAAGAGGAACGGAATCGGGTTTTAAATTCTGGAGAACAAACTGATAGATGTTGGCGGTTTCTGATTTGTTCCCCGGTCACAAGCAACATATTATGTGCCATAAATTCCCGTTATTTCTCCGCTGAAAAAACCTTGAGTAGATTCACAAATTGGGGAAAAAATTACCCTATTAATTAAAAAAGGTCCGCCAATGGCGGACCTGGTTTTTCAAGAACAAGGTTTATGCTAAAGTATATGATGAAAGTTGCGTATTCTCCAACTCCGGTGAAACAATCTTGCTATCCATTCGTCTTTTAATACCAATGTCAGTACCAGCAATAAATAATAGTTCATATTGTAAAGTTTTGGTTTGAAAGTTTAAGCCAACATTACTCCTTCAGTTAGTCCTTCTAACACCAGCCGGAAGCGTTTTTCAGGCAATTCTCTTTCGGCAGTAGTGAACAATGAACGGAATACATGCTCAGGTGCATTTCTTTCGACGCCCTTCAGCCACCTGGTGATTTCAGCATTGTTCAGTCCACGCATCATCCATTTGTTGTATTTCACAACATAATCAGTGGGCACAGCGCTGATGATCTGGCCAGTGATGGCCATCAGTTCAGGATCGGTATAATAGCGCCACAATATCTTATTCAACACATCTTCTTCCTTGGCCATGTGCTCGAGGTTAAACACCATGAATTTTACATAAGCAAGCTGCACTTCCCTGGCTATCCCCGCTTTTTCTGTTATGATCGATGCGTTTTCCCAACGTTCAATGGAATTTGACAATAACTCACCCAGTAAATGATCCTGTACATGCTCCTGCTCAAAAGCATCTGCAACCGCAGGATCATATTTCTCTACGGCCGGGAAAACATGATTGTCTTCATGGAAAGCATGCATTTCAAAAAGCCGTACTACCTCGTTTATACTTTCGATCGTGTCTTCCGTTTCATCCACGTTCCAGAAATCAGCATGTTGAACCTTCATAGCCGTTTCGTAGAGCATTGCCCTTAGTCCTTTATGGATCTGGTGAAAAATGTTGTAGCGTTGCATACAGATGATTTTTTGTTTAAGGCTGCCCCGGTTCTTGCAAGACCGGAAGCAGGCAGGGTTTAATAGTTAATGAATTTGATGAAGTAAAATTGCTTTTTCGATTGAGGAAAGTCAATGCCGGCTTGAATGAATTGTCCTGTCCGTGGCATGAGTTGAATCGATTATATGAAGTCACTGACATTTCAAAACCTCTTTTGTCGAACTCATCTATATTTATCCCAACTCATTCACAGGTTTTCGCATTTTATGCAGGTGAGGGTTATATTTGAATGATAAACCAGCCACTACTTGCTATTACGATATTTCATAATGTCTTTACTCATTTCGGTGAGTGCGACCATCCTGGCCCAACCGAAGCAACAATATCTTTTTTATCACCTCGGTTCCCGGAACGGGCTGGTGTCGAATGAAGTCATGTGTGTCGAACAGGATGCAAAAGGGTTTATTTGGATCGGTACGCTGAATGGTCTGCAACGTTATGACGGCCGGCGTTTTCTATCATTCAATCATGTTGCCGGTGACCCATTTTCAATTCCCAATGACGGGATCCATTCGATGTTCATGGACAAAAAAGACAGGCTGTGGATGAGATGCGCTGAGAACAGGATGGGTTATATCAACACTTCTGATTTCCGTTTTCATGAAATACCTGTAGTTTATCCCGAATTGCCTTTGCGGGACGCAGACAGCCGATTGACCAAAGACAATGAAGGTAACCTGATACTGATCCTCGACAGGAAAGCAGCACTTACTTACAATGAAGCAGCAGGCGTTTTCGACTCAAAGTATAACCCTTTCCGATTGCCGGCGAAATGGGGACCCCAGGGAGTATTTCAGGACCCGGTAAATAATGATTATTGGATAACCTGCGATTCCGGATTGGTAAAGTATAGCATAAAGGAAAAAACGATGTCCTATCGCGGGCATAATATCACTCACGATCCGATCATCGAGGTCTTTGCAAATCTCCGCCATACCTCTCTGCCTTATTGGGACCGGTCTGGAAGGTTTTGGATGCTGTCGTGGCCTGGGAACAGCGCTGCCCAGTTTTTTAGTTATACGATCGCTACCAAAGAATTGGTTGACTGGGATCCGAACCTGGGAGAAATCACAAAAGGATACCACGAAACATACTCTGTCAGGGAGGAAAAAGATGGAACAATGTGGGTTTTCGGTGGCGGCGTATTCGCAAGACTTAATGAAGGGAAGAAAACTTTTGAATTGGTAGAATCCAATCTCCCCGGGGAGTTCAGCATTCGTTATGACGGGGTCAGGAATGTATTTGAGGACAGGGAACATAATTTCTGGGTTTCAACCAACAAAGGATTATATCGCTTTAATCCGACCGGGCAATTTTTGCATACCATTCCCAATTACCGGATCAATGAAGAGAAAAAATATGCATCGGACGTTTCCGATATTGTACAATTGTCAAACGGCGATATAGTCGTCAGTACCTGGGGTAACAGCTTATTCGCTTACGATAAAAATTTTAACCCGGTAAAAAGGGATTATGTTGACCAGGGCAGGGCGCTAGCTGAAGGGCTGACCTGGTGTATCCATGAACGTGCTAATGGAGATATCTGGAGAGGTAACCAGGACGGTTATATTTTTATTTATCATGCCAATAAAAAGCAATCTGAAAGGCTTCATCCTTCCATTATTGGGGGCTGGACCATCCGGCAGATAACGGAAGACAGGAACGGCAATCTTTGGCTGGGAACACAGGGAGGACATATAATAAAATGGAATCCTGCCACGGATAGTTTTTCGCTCGTGCAAAGATTTGGGAGCATCATTCACCGGCTTTACATAGATCAGCAGGGCGATATATGGGCCTGCACAAGAAGCCATGGAGTATTTCAGATCAGCAGCAAGGATGGCAGCATTATGCATAGCTATAGTGCCGCGGGTCCTAAAGGTTCCCGGCTGATGCTGACAACCAGCTCTGACATTATACAATACGATGATAGCCTTTACATCGTAGCCAGCGGAGGGCTAAACATCATCAATATCCGCAATAATACGGTCCGTTACGTGACTTCCGATAATGGGTTGCCTTCAAATACCATTGTCAATATCATCAAAGACAAACATGACCGGCTGTGGCTGACCCTTGAGAGCGGGTTATGTACGTTCAATATGAAGACCAAGACCCTTAGTACTTACAACGAGAATGATGGCCTGCCCACAATCAATTTCAATGTAGCTGCAGGCTGTGTCTTGAAAGATGGGAGAATAGCCATTGGGGCTTCCCATGAGCTGACTGTATTCGATCCTGAACAACCCAGCCAGATCGATCTCACACCACCGGAAGTAGTGATCACTGGTTTTGCGTTGATGAATAAATGGCTGCTGATAGATTCTTTGCAACGCATGCCCCGCATATCATTGAAGCCGATGGACAATTCTATCGTGATTGAATTCTCAACCCTTACCTTCCAGAACATGTATGGCGTAAGTTATATGTTGGAAGGGTTGGATAAAGAATGGATACGTAAAGCTGCCAATCAAAACCAGGCAGTTTACAGTTACCTGCCTCCGGGCTCTTATACGTTCAAAGTAAGATGCGAAAATGGAGAAAGCATCTATTCAAGGAAAACCACCGAACTAAAAATAAAAGTAGCCCCTCCCTTCTGGCAATCCTGGTGGTTTTTTTGCCTCCTGGCCCTGTTCATTGCTGCTGTCGTTTTCTGGCTGGACAAACAAAGGATCAGCAGGATGGTGGCTTTGCAAAGGGTGAGGTCCGAGATCGCCGGCAACCTGCACGATGAAGTGAACACCACGCTGAACAATATCAACCTGCTAAGCGAAATGGCAAGGATCAAGGCCGACAAGGATATTGATCGTTCCAAAGAATATATCGCGGAGATCAGCAACAAGAGTCATAACATGATCCTTGCCATGGATGATATCCTCTGGAGCATCGACCCGGACAATGACAGCATGGAAAAATCGCTGCTGCGTATGACCGAGTTCGGCGATGTATTGAAAAATCTTCATGGCGCTAACATTGAGATCGCCCTGGATAAAAAAGTAAGAAGCCTTAAACTGGATATGAAGACCCGGCATGAAGTTTTCCTGGTCTTTAAACAATCATTGCAAGCGATCGTAGAATATGCCGGAGGTAAAAAAACCCTGGTTGATATTGATCTCTTCAAAAACAAGCTCTCGATCAAGTTGCATGATGCCACGGCCTCCCTGGATAAGAACACCGAAGAGATTGACCAAATGGTGAAGGAGATGTACAGCCGCTCTGCATATATTGGGGCTGAACTTGATATACAATCCAGTGATACAGGAGTAACCATTATTTTGCTTATACCAGTGAAATGAGTCGATAGTAATTAGTCGTTAGTGCCTGGTAATTGGGTTGCTTCGGACTATTGACTATCGACAAACGACTAAGAACTCAATTCAAACCGCGATTTCATCAACCCATCCCCCGCTCTGCCAGTCTATCGGAAGAAACAGGCATTTCATTACACCAATAGTTATATTTGGTAATATAATCACCACTATTGCGCAAACTACGATTCTACATATTATTCGTTGTCCTGCTTTCTCAATGGGTATATGGCCAGGAAGCCAAGCGCTATTCTTTTGCCCATTATACCAACACCTCCGGATTGGCATCCAACGAGGTGACAAGCGTGATCCAGGATGATGAAGGATATATCTGGATCGCTACTACTGACGGGTTGCAGCGGTTTGATGGAGTTCGCTTCATCACATTCCGAAACCGGAAAAATGATCCCAGTTCGCTCCCGGCCAATTTTGTCAGCGAGCTAATGATAGATAAAGACCGGAATCTCTGGGTAACGATCGGCGGCCTGCACACGGGCATATTTGATCGAAAGAATTTTACTTTCCAGGAAGTGCCCATAAAACCGAGCAAGGAGTCTTTTATCTATGCGGACAAGTTTATGTTCCAGGATGAGGATGGAAACATCTACATTCTTCTATGGCATATTGAGCTGCTTAAATACGACAGGACCAGGAACGCTTTTCTTCCGGTTGATTTTTTGGGACTACCTGAAGGATGGAAGGTAACAGGCTTTTGCCAGCTTCCGGGCACAAAAAAATATGTTATCGGAACGAGCAAAGGTATTGCGTTGTACAATGCACAGAGCGGTTTGATCAATTATACGGGTCACAATGTCGAAAACGAACAACTTGTCGAAAATGCAGGAAAGGCGACTGGTGCAGAAAGTTTTCTTGTCGATATGAAAGGCCGCCTGTGGTTTGACACATGGGAAACCGGCGGTTCAACACTTTGTTGCTACGACACCAAGAACAATTCTTTCCTTCTCAGGAATTACGATTTTCAACCGATGCTGAGCAGCTATCATGAACTGAAGGGTATGATGGAACAACGCAATGGTGATCTTTGGATGAAAGGGCTGAATGTATTTGCACGTTATATCGAAAAGGAAAAACGGCTCCAGCTCGTGTATAACGGCTACGAAAGCGAGCAAAGCATCTCTTATAATAGAGTGTATAGTCTTTTTGAAGATAAGGAAGAAAATATATGGGTGGCCACTGATCGCGATGGCCTTTACCGGTTTAACCCGCGAGGACAGTTCTTCAACAATATAAGACAGGTCAATCGAATAACAGGAAAATTGGGTAATGGAGGCGTCATGTCATTCATGCCTACTCTTAACGGCGATATACTGGTTGGGATCTGGGAGGATGGATTTTACCGGTATGACAGCAACTATAATAAAAAGCCGGTAAACCTGCCCCTTATTGAAAAACATAATCCTTCGGTATGGAGTATGTTTAAATCCAGGGATGGTCATACTATTTGGATGGGCGCCCAGCCCGGCATTTGGCGCTTAGACGAAAACACACAGGAGGTTCAATTCTTCAACCCCGAAGCATTAAAAAACCGGACAGTCAGGCAAGTAGCAGAAGACCCTTTTGGAAATCTCTGGATAGGCACACAGAGTATTGGCCTGTTCAAATGGACAAAAGAAAAAGGAAAGAAGCGATTTGACGATGGTATTTCATTTTTTGACCCCGTTCCCAGCGGCATGATCAATCAAATCAACATCGACAATTCCGGGTTGGTATGGGTTGCTACAGCTGCGGGGGGCGCTTATGTGATAGATCCCTCAACAGATAAATTGTTGATGCATTTTGGAACCAAAGAACCTTCAGAGAGAAAACTGGTTTGGGACGGAGTGGCGTCGGCACTTCAATTCGACGATTCAACTGTTATCATTGCAGCCAATAGCCTTGCCCTGTATAACACCCGGCAGAAGAAAATTACGCAG
>DASSFT010000237.1:0-3542 GCA_035694045.1 Chitinophagaceae bacterium | reverse complement strand
GGAGGAATTGTTCAATTTTTTGAGATCCCTTCCCGCAGATCTTCAATTCTTCCTGGAGGTTCGTCATCCCGGCTGGTTTGATAAGGAAAATATACGCGAAGAATTATTCTCAACATTGAAAGAAATAAATATCGGAGCAGTTATCACCGACACCGCGGGTCGCCGCGATTGCGCTCATATGTATGTTACCATTCCAAAAACATTCATTCGTTTTGTGGGGAACAGTTTACACAAAACAGATTACCCACGAATTGATGATTGGGTAAATCGCATAAAATATTGGCTTGCCAAAGGGATCAAAGAGATTTATTTTTTCATGCACATGCACGACGAAGCAAAATCACCTGAGCTGACAGTTTACCTGGTAAATAGATTAAACAAGGTTTGTGGACTGGATCTGCAAGAGCCTAAATTCATTGACGGATATCAGCAGGAATCCCTTCGTCAATGAACAGTAAAAAGTTCCTCCCATCGAGTGGTGTATCTGCCACTTCGCATTTCCTGGCGCATTTTCCAATTGCGTTTCAAACCACTGGCCACGTACTTTACCACATCGTCTCTCATACTAAAATTAATATTGTCCATCGCTTCCATTAACATTCGCCGGTGATTCCCTGTTTCCGCTTTAAAAATATTTCCCTGGATGGATTCGTCGGGGACTAACCCTCCCAGCATAACTCCGGCTTTCAGGTATTTAGACCCGCGATTATATAATTTTTCGACCAGCGGGACAGCATTCTTAATTAATTCATTTGTATGTGAAGTAGGCTGTAAGAGCTTCACATGGTTGTGTTTTGTTTTTGGATTGTACTCGTATTGATTTCCTTCGTAATCATTGGTCACGACAAATACGTCAATGAGTTTAGCCGCGCAGGATTGTCTTCGCAATTTTTCCGCCGCTCTTGATGTATAGGTTGCAATGGCCTCTTTCAGATCGCTGAGCTCATGAACAGGCTTACCGAACATTCTCGTGGTCGCGATCATTTTCTTTTGTTCCAAAGGATCTTTCATTTCGATGGTTTGCTCCCCTCTTAATTCTTTTATCAATCTGACTCCCACGACGCCGCCCAGCGTTGCTCTCGCCCATTCTTCACTCATGTTTCTCAATTGCAAGCCATCATAGATACTCCATAGTTGTTTAAGCTTTGCGGACGACCTGTAACCTACTCCCCATATGTCCTCGACAGCAGTTTGTTTTAGTGCTTTGAGAATTTTTTCTTCCGTATCGAGCACCATGATACAATTGGATCTTTGTTTATCTTTTTTTGACAGCCGGTTCGCAAGTTTTGCAAGCACTTTGGATGGCGCCACTCCAATCGAAACTTTTATACCTGTCCATTCCTCCACGGTTTCTTTGATCTGTTTCGCGATCTTGTATAACTGATCATTTGATACTGTTGAAAGATCCAAAAAGGCTTCATCAACAGAGTATACTTCGACGTTATTAGCTCCAACCAATTCGCGAAGCGTATCCATTACCCTTGCGCTCAGGTCGCCATATAAATTATAATTGCTTGAAAAAACAGCTACATCATTTTTTTCGATCACCTCCTTATTCTGATAATAAGGTGCGGCCATACCCACCCCTAATTTTTTGGCTTCATCAGTCCTTGAAACAATACAACCATCATTATTGCTGAGCACAACAACCGGACTGGTTGCGAGATCAGGTCTAAACAACCTTTCACATGAACAATAGAAGCTATTACAATCGACAATGGCTTTCATAATTGGTGAATTGAATAAACAACCACTCCCCACAATGCAAAATCACTGAATTCGGCAAGATTGATGGACTTGAACCTCTCATTTTCCGGGACCAGGAATGCAGAGGAAAAGTTTTTGTGGTATCGCCTTATTAATAATTCGCCATTTAAAATGGCAACGATCACTTTTCCATTTGATAATTTTAATGAACGATCCACGATCAGTACATCGCCGTCAAAAATGCCTGCGCCTGTCATTGCATCACCCTTCATCCGGAAGAAAAATGTCGCGGGCTTATTCCTGACAAGTTGTTCATTGAGGTCGATGCCACGTTCCGCATAGTCATCTGCAGCGGCGCCAAAGCCGGTTGCATTAGCTGTTCGCACGTCCTGCTGCGAAAACTGTTTGGAGCCACGATAGGCGGCGCCATAGAAATGTTCCCCATCCATAAAAAAGATTTTCTTAAAGTTCAGAATTATTTTTTGGAAAACTAAATATTTTAGTAAATTTATGCTAAGATATTTTGCCAACATTTGAAGGATAAGGCTGGCAGTAAAAACAAAATAATAATGGAGGGGTTATGCAAGTTTCAGGAACTACTATGCCCGGTTACCGGGTCTATGAATATCTGGTTGTATTGGATCCGCACGAGGAATTGCGCAATCGCATCGTACAGGTAAAAAAAGATTTTTTTGAGGCCTATAAAGCGTCGACTGCAATCGGTGGCAAGCCGCATGTGACCCTGGTGAATTTTGTTCAGTATGAACTGATGGAAGAGCGGCTTGTCAACCGGCTAAAGACAATTGCAATGGGTTATTACCCTATCAAAGTGGAGCTGAAAGATTACGGCAGTTTTCCAAGTCATACCATATATATAAGTGTTACATCGAAGCTGCCGGTACAAAACCTGGTCAAAGAGATTCGTTCACAGGCGCAGCGGCTTATGAAGCTGAATGATGATAACAAGCCGCATTTCATCATGGAGCCATATATCGCCGTTGCAAGAAAACTTCAACCCTGGCAATATGAAAAAGGCTGGCTCGAATACAGCAACAAACATTTCACCGGCAGGTTCATTGCCGACGGGATGCTTTTATTGAAACGACCCGCAGGCGAAACCGATGGTCCCCGGACGAAATACCAGGTTGTTGAAAGATTTCAGTTCCAGAATTTACCGGTAGTAACTAAGCAGGGAGAGTTATTTATGTAACCAGCTGAAGTAATTCTGTTCAACAACTGTTGTGTCACTCACTTCAGCGTTCTCGAATTCTATTCATCAATCGTGAAACGTGAATCGTCAGTCGTGATTTCTCCATTCACGTTTCACGTTTGACGTCTCACGTAAAACGTTTTCTATGTCAAATCAACTTCAACAGGATCATTATAAATTAAATCCAAAAGAACAAGCAGAAGAGCAACAGTACTTACAAGGGAGAGGTTCGCAGATCAACTATAAGAATCGCTTCCTGAAGGATGAAAAGGTAAAAGAACATATTGAAGGCATTGATGAATGGGAAGAGTCCAATGTGCCTACCCAGTATTTAGAGCAGGAAGTGAAGACGATAGTAAACAAGGTAGAAAGCCCTGACCTGAGCATGATGTACAGCATGAATCCTTACGCAGGATGTGAACATGGATGCATCTATTGCTATGCCCGCAATGTTCATGAGTACTGGGGTTACAGCGCCGGGCTCGATTTCGAAAGAAAGATCATCGTGAAAGTGAACGCACCACAAATGCTCAGGAAGACATTGATGAATAAAAACTGGGATGGCAGTAATCCTATTATGCTCAGTGGAAACACAGACTGCTATCAGCCTGCCGAACAGAAATAC
>DASSFT010000236.1:0-3897 GCA_035694045.1 Chitinophagaceae bacterium | reverse complement strand
CCATCGGGGAGCATTTTAACATTGGCTTCCACTTCTATAATGCCGCCGTTTTTATGCACCATCTTTCTTTCCCGCAGAATATTTTGCCCGGCCATCAGGAGATCGAACCGCACCGGGTCGTTTTTCAGTTGCTCGGAATCGATAACTGAAGCTATACTGAGACCCTTCAACTCTTCTTTGCTATAACCAAATTTTGCACAGAAGCTGGTGTTGACATCAATGAAATTGCCTTTGTTGTCGGTGATCATGATCGCGTCGGAAGCCTGCTCGATTAAGGCGCGGTACCTTTCTTCGCTTTTCCGGATCGCTTCTTCGGCTCTTTTTCTTTCGGATATATCGCGGTAAAAAATGGAAAGCCCAACCGGTGAAGGGTAAAGATGATCTTCAAACCAACGATCATAGGCAGGAGCATATTCTTCAAAATGGATGTATCTCTGTTCCGCCATCGCGGTAAGCATTGCATCCCTGAATGTAGGAGTAATGCTATCTCCAAATTCATCCCACATATTTTTGCCGATAAAACTGGCCGGGTCGCGATCGGTCATTTCACCGGCTTTTTTGTTTACGTAAGCGAAACAAAAATTCGTGTCGAGTGCAATAAAACCATCCGTTATGCGCTCAAACAGTCCCGTCAGTTCAGCTGTTTTCTCTTCCACCTGCTCCTGGAGCTGACGGTTGAAGTTGGTAAGATTGTATTCCGCTTCTTTCCGCTTGGCAGTGTCCACCTGGATCTTTTGCACAAGAATTAAAATGAGGATAAAGATCACAGCAAGCAGTCCAAAAAGATAATGACTGATGCGGGTGATCCCGTAAGCACTTTTTTGTTCATCCTGCTGAAGCCTGCTCAACTCATCCGCCTGCAGTCGCTGGATGGATGAATGGACCATATTATTGTATTCCCTGCCAATACCTGTCTGGTAGAGATCAAGAGCACCGGCCTGTCCTTTTTTCCTGCCGGCATCAATAATCTGGTTGGAAAAGTCAATTCGCCGGTTAATATATTTTTCAAGCGAATCCAACTGAACAGTTTGAACGGAAGCATTTTTATCTTTAGCCGCTGTTTTCAGATTGTTCAGCCTTAAGAGCAGCTCACTGGCTGTAGTTCGCATGCTGGCGATATCACTTTCCTTTCCCTCTAAAGCATAGTCCCGGGCTGCCGTTGCGTGCTGTATCGTGGTATTATAGAGGTCACTCAGCTGTATTAATACGCTACGGGTAGTTTCTATGCGGGAGGTGACCTTGTTTGTCTGGCTTGATTGGTTGAACGATAAAATCGCGATGGCTATGAGTAAAGCAATTACCAAACCTATCCCAATCCCAACTATTTTTTCCTGTATTCTCATCATATCTGGGTTCTTCAGCAATTATAGTATAGGGGCACGGAGGACCGAATCCGGTATCAATCGAAAAGCTACGCAAAAGTCGCCGATTACACATTAAAAAAGCCTGTATTACCTGGTTATGTTCGTTGTTCTTTATCTCAATCAAGATTTTACTTTATTTTCGTTCAGACGATGGCGGGGACTGCTTTGGCGAACGACAAAGTAAGGCCGGCTGAAGCACATAACCGGATCTATACATGAACGGCTTTGCAGGCGGAATCTTCATCCAGTTTAAACCGGTAATTAAACAAATGCGGGTCCTGATTAGGAAAAAATGGTTGCTTGTAATTTCTATTTTAGTGATCGCGGTATCCCTGTTGAGGTGTGGTACCCGGAAAAGGCCTATTGACTTTACTTCCGAAGTAAAACCCATTCTAAATAAACATTGTATAACCTGTCACGGCGGTGTTAGACAAAAAGGCGGCTTCAGTTTATTATTCCGGGAAGATGCGTTGGGCAAAACAAAATCAGGCAAGTTTGCGATTGTCCCCGGTGACCCGGATCATAGCGAAATGATAAGAAGGATCACGTTGAATGATCCTGAAGACCGCATGCCGTATAAGCATGACCCGCTTGCCCAGCAAGATATTGACATTCTCCGTCGCTGGATAAAAGAGGGAGCTCATTGGGGAGAGCATTGGGCTTATGTTCCTGTAAAAGATGTTGCAGTTCCCGGGCCCTCTACCGGTTTGGTGAAAGATTGGATAAAAAATCCCGTAGATAATTTTATCGGGCAAAAATTAGAAGAGCAGGATTTACATCCATCTGCGCCTGCAAATAAAGAAACTTTGCTCCGGCGAGTTTCGTTGGATATTATCGGGATGCCCGCTCCACAACATCTTGCTGATAAATTTTTGCATGATAACACCGAACAGGCTTATACTACTCTCGTCGACTCTTTGCTGGCCTCACCGCATTACGGTGAAAAGTGGGCAACCATGTGGCTCGATCTTGCCCGTTATGCAGATACCAAAGGGTATGAGCGCGATGACAGCCGCGTGATCTGGCGTTATCGTGATTGGCTGATCAATGCTTTCAACAGGGATAAGCCATATGATCAATTTTTGATTGAACAGTTAGCAGGAGACTTGCTGCCCGGCGCAACTGACGAGGATTATATCGCAACTGCCTTTCACCGGAATACCATGACCAACGATGAGGGAGGCACCGATAACGAGGAATTCCGAACAGCCGCTGTACTGGACAGGGTCAATACAACCTGGCAGGCGCTAATGGGAACGACATTCGGATGCGTGCAATGTCATAGCCATCCTTATGACCCTTTCCGGCATGAAGACTATTACAAGTTCATGGCTTTTTTCAATGATACGCGTGATGAAGATACAGAGTCGGACTATCCTTTATTCCGTACCTACAATGATAGTGTGCAACAGCAGCTGTCTGCTCTTACCAACTGGATCAAACAAAATGTATCGGAACAAAAAGCAAAAGAGACATTTACGTTTTTAAAAACCTGGCAACCTGCTTACAATTCTCTTGTCTGCGATAGCTTTACCAACAGCGAGTTGACCGATACAAAATGGCTTGCTTTTCGTAACCATGCCGTCAGCCGGTTAAAAAATGTAGACCTCAACCAAAAGAATTTACTCGTCTACCGTTTTCTCTGTTGGCCTAAAGGCGGAGGCACGTGGAAGATACATCTCGATAATGTCAACGGCCCTGTCATTGCATCTACTTCATTTGCTCCCTCAAAAGAAAACGCAGGCTGGCAATATGCCGAAACAGCTTTGAAGCCCGCGGAGGGAGTGCACGATCTTGTTTTTACTTACGACAATGCATTGATCACTGATTCTTTACTGAATGCGGTGATCTTTGACTGGTTTTATTTTACAGAAACATTTCCCGGGATCGGCAAACCGGATTATGCCGTCATGAAAAAGAAGTTTTGGAAATTAATGACTGCTGATCTTCCTACCACACCTGTAATGATGGATAATCCTTCTACCATGCATCGTCCGACTTATGTTTTTGAAAGAGGAAACTGGTTGGTAAAAGGAGATAAAGTGACGGCAGATGTGCCGCATGCGTTAAATCCTTTCCCGGCTAATGCGCCTCATAACAGGCTCGGCCTTGCGACCTGGCTTACTTCAAAACAAAATCCGCTGACTGCAAGGACGATGGTGAATCGTGTCTGGGAACAGGTTTTTGGAAATGGCCTGGCAGAAACGCTGGAAGACCTGGGTTCACAGGGAGTTCCACCTACACATCCCGAGTTGCTTGACTGGTTGAGTTATCAATTCATGAACGATTACAACTGGAGCCTGAAAAAACTAATACGCAACATTGTATTAAGCGCCACTTACCGCCAGGATTCCAAAGTGACACCTGAGTTACTCCAAAAAGACCCTTACAATAAATATTATGCTCGCGGAGCAAGGGTTAGATTATCGGCAGAACAGATCCGCGACCAGGCATTATGCATCAGTGGTGTATTCTGTGATTCTATGTATGGACCCAGCGTTTATCCCTGGCAGCCGCCCGGCATCTGGTTGTC
>DASSFT010000235.1:0-3242 GCA_035694045.1 Chitinophagaceae bacterium | reverse complement strand
ACGTTCCTTGGTAAGATCATATTTCTGCCCGATCTGTTCGATGGTGACGCCTTGTTCGCCATCCAGTCCAAAATAAGCATTGACAATTTCTGCTTCCCTTGGGCTGAGTGATTTCAATACACGACGGATCTCATTTCTCAGTGAATCCTTCATCACATCGTCATCGGTATCATCACCGCCTTCAAGTAAATCACCCATAGCCACATCTTCTGCTTCATGCACAGGTGCATCCAGCGAAGTGTGACGGGTATTGCTTTGAAAAATATTGTTGATCTCTGTTTCACTCATCTCCAGCAACTCTGCTAATTCTTCTGTTGACGGCTCCCTTTCATGTTCCTGTTCGAAAGCCATGTAAGCCTTGTTTGCTTTGTTATAAGTGCCGATCTTATTTTGAGGAAGACGAACCAACCTGCCCTGCTCGGCTAATGCCTGCAGAATAGACTGGCGGATCCACCATACTGCGTAAGAAATAAATTTAAAACCCTTTGTCTCATCGAAACGTTGTGCTGCCTTGATAAGTCCAAGATTACCTTCGTTGATAAGATCACTCAGGGATAAACCCTGGTGCTGGTATTGCTTGGCTACGGAAACCACGAAACGAAGGTTAGCCTGTACCAACTTATCCAGTGCTTTCTGATCTCCCATCTTGATCCGCTGAGCCAGCGTCGTCTCTTCTTCCGGGGTGATCATTGAAATTTTAGAAATTTCCTGCAGGTATTTTTCAACTGCCTGAGAATCTCTGTTGGTAATTTGTGTTGCAATTTTGAGCTGTCTCATAATTAAAATCTATCTGTTTAATAAACAACGAATAATAGACAGTCTTTGTTTGCAGAATGTTGCAAAAGGGTAGTTAAATAGAACCGTCCGAGTCCGTCTGCAAAAATACATAGCAAACCGCAGAATTCATAGTTTATGTTGATAATTTATTTCCAACTGCTTGTAAGGAAGCAATGACTAAATTCTCTGGAAACCGCTACAGGCAAGCGTTTCAGCGGACGTATGGTTAGACAAAATTTAATTCACCTATGTGAATTACTCCACTAACTTAATTGCTTTTGACCGCCCCTGTTTGCTTTGATTTTTGATAAAGAAATATCCAAAGAAACAGGCCGGTGAAGAATAATAAGGTTGAAATAACTTCTGCCTGGGTAGGCTGGAACCCGAAAAGATTCAACCGGGTGTTTACCCTTATTTTTTCTATGAAAAATCTTTCTAAACCGTTAACCATTAAGTATAAGGCAAATAATGTTCCAGGTATTTTGAGCTTTTTTCGGAGAGACCAGAGAATAACGAAAAGTACAAGGCCCATAATGGTCTCGTAGAAGGGCGTGGGATACACTGGTTGCGACAGTTCAAAACAGAACCTGTCCGTGCACCCCGGGATCGGATCGCCCTGCCGGGCCACGTTATGGGGATAGGTGTAACCCCACATCCAGTCAGGCAACCATGAAAACGGCTTTGGCTTTGTATTGACAATACCCCAGTCTCCGTCCCCAGCCACCTGGCACCCTATCCTGCCCACCGCATAAGCCAGCATCAGGGCTGGAGCTGCCGCATCATTTAAATGCCAGAAGCCGATCTTGTGCCTTTTTGCGTACAACCAGATCGCCAGCGCCGCGCAGATCAGGCCTCCATAAAATGTAAGTCCTTCTGCTGAAAAAATATAGTCGTTGGGGCGTTTCAAAAAATCGCTCCAATTCTCAAAAATGTCAAAAAGCTTGGCACCCAATAATCCAAAAATAAGTGCCAGGATCGTCATTTCCCCTACCCTGTCGTGTGGCCAAATCCTTACGATCCTATTCTCTGGCTTTGCTAATTTTTGTTTGTTCTTATCGTACCATTTGAGACCGGCAAACAACAACCCTAATCCTATTCCCGCAGGCCAACTGCCGATCCCTGAGAAGATAAATTCCTGCGGATCAGCCGTCGCATGGTCATCCATAATAAACAAACCAATGATCTTGTAACCCAGCAAAAAACCGAGGATAAAATTGAGCAATAGTTCACCCGGTGAAGCAGGTTTGCCTACCGTTACCTGCATTTCGGTAGGAAATAACAGGCCCTGCTTGCTTTTTCGTCTTAATTCCATCGTCAGAAGAACAGCTGCCAGGATAAATGCGATAGCGACAAAAAAGCCAAATGAATTAACAAATCGTAGCGCCCTCCATTCTATTCCAAACAGGTCTTTGAAGGCGTAGTAGAGATTGGGATACATTCAGGAAAGTTGGTTGATTTATTAGAATAGCGAATATACTGATAATGACAAAACAAATAACCCTTACTGGGTTTGCTTTATCATCATCCAGATTTACTCCCCGGATTGTACCTTAAACCAATTGACGGCAGTGCTCTTCAAAAACAGTGATCAGGTGATTAGCGATCATTTGGGGTGATCTTCTTTCTATCTGGTGCCTTTCCACGAAATGCACCAATTCCCCGTTCTTGAATAACGCGATAGAAGGTGAAGATGGTGGATATGGCAGAAAATGCTGGCGGAGCTTATTGACGGCTTCAATATCAAATCCTGCAAAACTGGTGGTAAGATAGTCGGGTTTAAGCGGAGCATTGGCAACAGCCATTAATACGCCTGGGCGGGCTGATCCGGCTGCGCAACCACAGACAGAATTGATCATTACAAGTGTTGTTCCCTGCTTGGCCAATTGGGCTTCTACCTCTGCTGGGGTAACCAGTTCCGTAAAACCATTATCGGTCAGCTCTTCTTTCATGGGTACTACAATTTCTTTCGGATACATATTCGGTATTATTTATTTAAGCAACGCAAAATTAGCTAAAAAGTTCAGTAAGATTAAATAAGGAAAATGTAATAGTATTCTAGATGGTATCATCCATCCGTGTATCCGTGGCCACTCTTCTATCCATGTTTCCGTAGGAGTCTTCATCTTTAACCCTTTAAACCTTTCAACCATTAAACCTTTAAAGCACTCATCCGTGTATCCGTGGCAATTCTTCACCGAAAATATGACAGGCGCATCGATGAATTCCGGAAATTATGTCTCCCGCCGAACCCGGTTTGTTTCATTATGGCATTAAAGAAACCGGTGGTATGTGGTTTGAACATACTCATGCAAATTCAAACTTTCTAAAAATAAAATAACTATGACACAGGTAAAATTTAGCCGCAGACCGCTCGAAGCGAGTTTTAACAATCTGGTAGATGATCTGTTTGCAGAAATGCCCGGCATTTTCAGGAACGGGAACAACCAGTCACAATGGAAAGGTTA
>DASSFT010000234.1:0-2571 GCA_035694045.1 Chitinophagaceae bacterium | reverse complement strand
TTATTTCTTTTTCTGCACCGCTAGTGGAAGGTAAGACCAGGCCGGCATTTCCGGCATAGACAACGATGGCCACTTTATCCTGCTCGCGCAATTGGTCAACCAACATCTTCATGGAAGACTTAACCAATGGCAGTTTCTCCTCGGTATTCATTGACCCCGACACATCAACCAGGAATACCAGGTTCGAAGCTGGAAGTTTTTCCGTCGGAATTTTTTTCCCCTGTAAACCGATAAGAACAAGTTTATGATCTTTATTCCAGGGAGCATCTGATATTTCAGTGTTGATAGAAAATGGTTGATCGCTTGCAGGCTGCGGATAATCATAACTGAAATAATTGACCATCTCTTCAATTCTTACTGCTCCGGCAGGAGGCAATTTACCCTGGTTAATAAATCGACGGACATTACTGTATGCAGCTGCGTCAACATCAATAGAAAAAGTGGAAAGTGGATTATCGACAACTTTTAAGAACCTGTTGTCGGTGATGTTATCGTATTCTTCGGTATCGAATTCATCGGTCCTGCCATTTCTTTTGCGATTAATTTTTTCCGCTTTGGGAAAACCTGACTGGGCGCCGGGAGATATATAGCCGCTGGAATAAGACAATACTCTTTTGCTTCTTTTTTTCAGTCCCAGCGCAGTTGTTATCACCACTTCGCCCAACTCACTGGCTTTCGCTGCAAGGGTCGCATTGACAACCAATTTTCCATCTACTGCAGATCTGTTATCGATCTTTATCTCAACGGTCTCAAACCCGGGAGCTGAAAAAACCAATGTACTATTCGGCTTCGATAGTGTTATCTTGTAATTACCGTCAACAGAGGCCGCAACACCTGTTACGGTCCCTTTTATCACGATAGTTGCGAAAGAAACAGGATCGCCTTTGTCATCGATCACTTTCCCGCTAACGGTGACCGGGTCTGCTGACCGAAATGCCAGCGTAAACACAACAACCGGGATGAATATAAAAACCAATCGCCTCATATAGTGTTTTCCAACTGAGATGTCCGTTTTTTAGCAATTGCATAAAGGCAAATCAGCTTTTTATTTATTATTTTTAATGCCCAGTGGCCTTTATAAAAAAAATATCAACCAATACACTAACCGATAAGGAACTTATCGCGCTGTTCAAACAGTCGGATGATATGGCCGCGCTGGGAGAGCTATACCAGCGGTATATGGACCTGGTATATGGGGTTTGCCTGAAATACTTTAAAGAGCCCGAAACTGCAAAAGACAGCGTGATCCATATTTTTGAGGAACTGGTCACAAAACTGAAAAAGCACGAAGTAGACAATTTTAAGGGCTGGTTGCACCAGGTGGCTAAGAATCATTGCCTGATGCAGCTGAGGACTCCTAAAAATCTGAAAATCGTGGAGTTCAAACCTGATTTTGTGCAAAATGAAGAAAATGTGCATCTGAATGGTGTCCTTGAAAAAGAGGAAAATTTTCAAAAACTGGAGTATTGTCTTGGTACCCTGACGGATGAGCAGCAATCGGCGATCCGGCTATTTTACCTGGAAGGCAAATGTTACAACGAAATAGTTGAAATAACCGGGCAGGACTGGAACTTTGTGAGAAGCTGTATCCAGAACGGAAGAAGAAATTTAAAGATATGTATGGAGAAGAATGAGCCAGGAGTGAAAAGCCAGGAATCCGGGGCCGGGAAAAAAATATAAATTCTAAAAGAACCTTGTCAAACGGGAATAACATAAAAATATTTACAGCGGCTGATATTGAAAAATATCATAAAGGACAGCTGTCCGCTAAAGAAATGCACGAACTTGAAAAAGCCGCGCTGGATGATCCCTTTTTGGCCGATGCGTTGGAAGGTTTTGCAACCCCTGGCATAAATATCAATGAAGACATTGCAGAACTGAGAAGAAGATTAAGCGAAAACACCGAAAGAGCGAAAGTTATACCTATTCATACTGCGGGGAGGTCAAAGTTTCCCTGGTTAAGAGCTGCCGTCGCGATAGTCCTCGTAGCTGGCGCCGGCTTATTGGCTTATGAATTTTTATATAAGGCCAAAGCTCCGGCAGATAATTCCGTTGCAACATTTACAAGAAAGAAAGATACGGCTGCAAAATACACGATACCTAACTCTGCGCAGACCGATCAGCTCACAAGTACCAATAATGCCAATAGAGATTCGCTACAATTTCTCGATTCTCACATGCCAGGCGAAAAAGAAACAGCAGGCCGGAAAGATAATCAGGTTCCTGCCTTAACGGGCGACAGGGTTGATTCCACTCCCATAGCCTCCGGCATTGCGGTTACAAATGCTCCGCCAGCATCCCCATCTTTAAACGACCAGCTGGAAAAAAAGGAAGAATTAAAATCAAAAAAGCCCCTGAATTACGAGTATAAATCTGCGGATGACCTGGCAAAATCAACAGAACGCAGCTCGGAGCCAAAAGGTGAAGTAGCCATTAAAAAATCGCTTCGTCCCGACAATTCCGCGACCCCGGCCGACAGCCAGCGAACAGCTGACTACTTTGCAAAGGGTAAAGCTAAAACTGCCGATGATAACGATTCTTATTTTGGGGTTACTGCCAATTACCGCAAGC
>DASSFT010000233.1:0-5370 GCA_035694045.1 Chitinophagaceae bacterium | reverse complement strand
CGTGATCGCTCCTTTGATCGGGAAATATTTTATCCTTTCCGGGAAAGAATATACGGATGATGAACTTGGCGGAATGAGCGCGGCGGCAAGAGATACTTATTTACAATCTGAAGCGTCTAGCGTCAAGGGCCCGTATATCGTCATCGGCATATTAATTCTTGCAGTAGCCGCTTTATTTTTATTGACGAAGCTTCCGGATATTAAGGAAGAAAAAACAGAAAGAAAAAATCTCCTCCATACATTACGCCACAAACACCTTTTATGGGCAGTTATCGCTCAATTCTTTTATGTGGGTGCACAAGTCTGTGTAACAAGTTTTTTTATAAACCTGGTAAAAAGATCCGCAGGGCTCAATGAAAAACTAGCTGCTGACTTCCTGGTGGCGTATGGCATAGCTTTTATGACAGGCCGTTTCGTCGGGACCTTCCTGATGAAATACATCAAACCGGCAAAATTGCTTTCTTTTTATGCGCTGGTCAACATCGGGTTGTCCTTAATAGCAGTTTTCAGCAAAGGCATGATAACCGTATATGCCCTGATTGCGATTGGCTTCTTTATGTCGATCATGTTTCCCACAATATTTGCGTTAGGAATAAAAGGCCTTCGGCATGAAACAAAAATGGGTTCAAGCCTGATCATCATGGCAATTGTTGGAGGTGCCCTGTTACCGCCTGTGCTCGGGTATATTTCTGATCTCACCGGCAATATCCAAACTGGCTATTGGGTTCCGCTGGTCTGCTTTGTTGTGGTGCTGTATTTTGGATTAAAAGGGAATGAAACTAAGAAAAGATATTCCCTCGCACTCGACCTGAAGAACGATCCATCGCTCATCGCCGAATATGAAGAACATCACCGAAAAGTATGGCCGGAAATACTGAAGAGTATCCGGGATGCAGGCATCCTACAAATGGAGATCTACCGGACAGGCAATCGCTTATTCATGATCATGGAGACCGACGATAGTTTTAATTTTGAAAATAAAGCAAAGGCGGATGCAGCCAATAAAAAAGTGCAGCAATGGGAAGAGCTGATGTGGAAATATCAGCAGGCATTACCGGGGTCCAAACCGGGAGAGAAATGGGTGTTGATGGAAAAGATTTTTAGCATTTAAACCTATAAGGTTTGGGTTCTATTTCCTAAAAGAGGAGTCGACCAAAAACCTTATAGGTTTCAAGCCAACCCTTATAGGTTTATGTTTGATTTTACCAATAAAACAGTTGTCATCACAGGTGGCGGAAGCGGGATCGGCAAAGCCACCTCCCTGCTTTTTGCCAAACAGGGAGCCTGGGTCCATATCATTGAGCTGAGCGAAGAGAATGCGCAACAGACCATGAAAGAGATCGAGGAGAACGAAGGCAAGGTGATAGCTCATATTTGCGATGTAAGCGATCAGCGACAGGTAGCTGATGTATTTAAAAAAATCGAATCGCTGGATATCCTGGTCAATAGTGCAGGTGTGTCGCATATCGGTAAAGCAGATACAACCGCTGAAAGTGATTTTGACCGCATCTTCCGGGTCAACATAAAAGGGGTCTATAATTGCCTGCATGAAGCGATACCATTGATGAAAGCAAATAAAAAGGGAGTGATCCTGAATGTTTGTTCCGTCGCTGCGCAAACAGGGATCGCCGATCGTTTCGCTTATTCGATGAGCAAGGGCGCCGTTTATTCAATGACTTTATCCGTAGCCAAGGATTATCTCAGTGACAATATCCGCTGCAATTCTGTTTCGCCTGCGCGGGTACATACGCCATTCGTGGACGATTTCCTCAAAAAAAATTACCCGGGTAAAGAAAAAGAGATGTTCGATGCCCTGGCAAAAACGCAGCCCATTGGCAGGATGGGAACTACAGAGGAGGTGGCTTATTGCATCCTGTATCTCTGCTCTGATGAAGCTTCCTTTATCACCGGCTGCGATTACCCGATTGATGGGGGGTTTATAAAATTGAATACCTAACTCAGTGATATGAAAAAAATAATTGTTGCAGTGTGCTGCTTCCTGTTTTGTTTGGCGGCTTTTTCGCAAACGTATGCTCCCAGCCCGGAAAACCTGAAAGCAAGGGAATGGTTTGGGAATTCAAAGTTTGGGTTATTTATTCATTGGGGCCCGTTCAGCATTCCCGGCTCGGGTGAATGGGTGATGCAGGTCAGAAATATTTCTGTAAAAAATTATAGCAACCTGAAGGATTTTTTCAATCCCATTGAATTCAATGCCGAAGAATGGGTGAGCATGGCAAAGAATGCCGGAATGAAATACATTACACTCATCACCCGGCATCACGATGGCTTTAGTATGTGGGATACTAAATTTTCCGACTTCAACATCATGAATACGCCTTATCACAAGGACATAGTGAAGATGATCGCTGATGAATGTCACAAACAGGGAGTCGGCCTTTTCTTTTATTATTCATTGCTCGACTGGAGGAGAGACGATTATTCCTACTGGACAGGCAATACAGGTCATGGAACCGGGAGGACCGTTCATGGCAAATGGGAAGACTATATCCAGTTTATGAAAAACCAGTTGACCGAGCTGCTGACCAACTATGGCGAAATAGCCGGTATCTGGTTTGACGGCTATTGGGATCAGCTCGACAATGACAATCATGATAATCCAAAACCACGGGTCGACTGGCATTTCCGGGAGCTGTATGATCTAATTCACAAGCTGCAGCCCAAGTGCCTCGTTGGAAACAATCACCATATCACTCCCCTTCCCGGTGAAGATTTCCAGATGTTCGAAAAAGATCTCCCGGGAAATAATACAACCGGCTTTGGCGGCGCCTCGGTGTCAGCCCTGCCATTGGAAACCTGCGAAACCATGAACAACTCCTGGGGATATAACATTACAGACGTCTCCTATAAATCGGTCAGGACCTTGGTTCATTACATTGTAAATGCAGCGAGTCACAACGCCAACTTCCTGCTCAATGTCGGTCCTATGCCCAATGGGGAGATACAGGTTGAGTTCAAAGACACGCTAAAAGCTATGGGCAATTGGATGAGACAATATGGCGAAACTGTGTATGGAACCAGGGGGAATATCATTCCTTCGCAGGATTGGGGTGTAATTACCGTAAAAGACAAACTCATCTTTGCACACGTCTTGAAAAGAACCGGGTCAAACTACGTTTTTATTCCAGGTGTACAGCAGAAGATAACAAGTGCTGTTTTGCTGAACGATAAAAGAACGCTCAAATTCAAACAGCAACCCGAAGGTGTTTTTATTTATATGGACGGAATTACCTGGGATGATATTGACACTATTATTCAATTGCAGTAAACTCGCCTAATTTGAAAATTTGAAAATTAGATAATTTGATAATGAGAAGACTTCGGCAATTTGGAATTTTCAAATTGAGCCATTATATAATGAAAAATAGTGTGGCTATACCAACACTGGTTATCTGTATCCTTTGCAGTTGTAGCAATATTTCAAAAGAAAAGAATAAAGCAGTTAATAATGTTACCGTGGATTCATCCACCAGACAAGAAACTGTTGCTGAACGGGCGTTACGCACCAGGGACCGACTGAAGATCTCCGGGGATTTTGACGGAGATGGAATAATTGATACCGTTTATGAGTCTTATATAAGTAGCCTCACAGATAAGGAAACTCTTAAAACCCTGGATTCTAGCGATGGAGAAAGAAACATGGAACTCATAATCGCCAATAAACCGGAAAGCCGGATTTATTCAACAATTAACCCTGCGGATACGTTCATCCTGACAAAAGACCATCAGCAAAGCGGAATCTTTGGGTTTGAAAACCTGGGTGACCTGAATGACGACAAAGGCGACGAATTGGGTTATATAATTGATTGGGCGGATTATTCAAACATAAACAGGTATCATATTCTTACATTCTCAAAAGATAAGAAATGGAAAGAACTATTTGATTTCCAAATTAACGAAGCGGCAAGCTTTGAACAGGAGAGTTTATTTAAAAATAATTCCCTTATACAAAAGCAAAAAGACGGCAGCATTAAGTACAAATTTTACGGTGATACAGGCTATATAGAAGAAGGAAGGATGAGCTTTAAGCAAGAACCCTAAACATTTAAACCATGAAACTGATACGTTTTGGTGAATTGAACAAGGAAAAGCCAGGAATTGTTATCGAGGATAATTATTATGATGTCTCGGCATTTGGAGAAGATTACAACGAATTTTTTTTCCAATCAAATGGTTTGCAGCGATTACAACAATACCTTGATTCCAATAAAAAAAATCTAAAAAAAATTCCGCAAGGGTCCAGGATCGGCTCTCCCGTAGCAAGACCATCGAAGATCGTTTGTATCGGGTTGAACTACGCCGATCATGCGAAAGAAACCGGTGCTGCCCTGCCACCTGAACCGGTTATATTTATGAAGGCGACTACAGCCTTGTGTGGCCCCTTCGACAATGTTGTCATACCCAAGGGTTCGCAAAAAACGGATTGGGAAGTCGAACTGGCCGTTGTTATCGCGAAGAAAGCCAGTTATGTAGAAGAAAGCGAAGCGCTTCAATACATCGCTGGTTACTGCCTGCACAACGATCTCAGTGAAAGAGAATTCCAACTCGAAAGAAACGGGACCTGGGATAAGGGCAAAGGCTGCGATACATTTGCACCGCTCGGACCTGTGCTTGTGACGGGTGATGAAATAAAAAATACCGACAATCTCCGTCTCTGGCTAAAAGTCAACGGGAAGATGATGCAGGATGGCAATACTTCGAATTTTATTTTCAAAATACCGCTGCTGGTTTCCTATGTCAGCCGGTTCATGACACTGCTGCCCGGCGATATTATATCAACAGGAACACCAGCAGGGGTCGGATTGGGAATGAATCCACAAGTATACCTGAAACCCGGCGATGAAATGGAGCTGGGTATTGATGGTCTCGGAAGCAGCAAACAAAAATGCCTTGCTTATGCAGGTTGATACACACGTTCATTTCTGGAAATACAATAAGCAGCGCGACGCCTGGATAACGGATAATATGAAACCGTTACAACAGGACTACCTGCCGCAAACAATAGCCCAGACCTTAAAAAGGAATGAAATCGACGGCTGTGTGGCAGTGCAGGCAGACCAGGCTGAGGTCGAAACACTTTTTTTGATTGAATTGTCAAAGACACATGACCTCATTAAAGGAGTCGTGGGCTGGGTCGACCTGCAAAATGAAAATATAGAGGAACGACTGCAGTATTTTTCACAGTTCCCGGTTGTCAGGGGATGGAGACATATTGTGCAGGGCGAACCCATTGATTTTTTACTCAGAAAAGAATTCCAGCGAGGTATAGCCGCCCTGGAAAGTTTTGGTTACACCTATGATATTTTGATCTATCATCATCAGCTGAAGCCCACATTGGAATTTGTGTCGAAA
>DASSFT010000232.1:0-10163 GCA_035694045.1 Chitinophagaceae bacterium | reverse complement strand
TTCTTTAGCCTGTATCTCACTTCACTGATGGAGGGAATGAGTTGGGTAAAATCATCCAAAAAACCAATCCAGTCCTGTCTTAGACTGAATACGACCTTAAAGTTGGTGATGTTATTGATATAGTCCAATGTCTTCAAATCGTCCGGCAATCGAAGCTCGATTAACTCCGACAACTGGAACATGAAACGGTGGATCTTTTCTGAATCTGTCTTCGGACCTAGCGTAAATAATTCCTCGAACTGGTCGAAAAACAAAACCGGCTTTATCAGGCCCTTATAGATAACATTCTTCGCCGCATAATGCAGCAGAGATTGATCGGGATGAAACTCCGGGATTTGATGATCCCATATCCGCAACTCATCTACAATTCTCTTTCGAATCAAATGTAATGGGTCCTCATTATTTGCAAAATTGATACGAATATAGATGGGGTGAAAATATTCTCTCTTCAACTGGGGCAACAGTTTTGCGTGTAGAAGCGAGGTTTTGCCCGTTCCCGATGCTCCGTATAAAACCGTCAACTGATTTTTTCTTATCAGATCTATCAATTCATCCACTTCCCTATTTCTTCCAAAAAAAATATCCTCATCGCCTTCTTTATAAGAGAATGGGCCCCTGTAGGGATTTTGAGGTCCAGTCGTCATGCTAAAACCTTTTTTGTTTCCTGAAATAGTTTCTCAAAACCACCATGCAGCTCTCCGAATCTGAATTCACTAAGAATATATTGCGGTAGCTTGCTTAGATAGTCCCTTTCATCATCGACAAAATAAGGCACAATGTTTATTTTCTGATTGATAGGAGAATTGGTGGCTATTTTATTTCTCATATGCGCAGAATCCCACTCCACGTCCCTTATGTAGCTGTATTCATTGTTAAAGATGCTTTCAGCCAGATTCTTCGATATTACACAAATCAGGGCTTTGGTTTTATTATTTAATATGCTATCCTTGATCTTACTTTCGTGACTACCGATCTCTTTACTTTCTTCATCGAAGTAGGCTTCGACTCCCTGGTCCCTGAAGTTATAGGATAGACTCTTCGCGATATTATAATCATGTTTCTTGCTATAACTTATAAATACCTGACTGTTTGTATATCTATTTTTAAATTGTTCTATCCTCGAGGCCTTCTTACAGAACTTTTCGATAAAGCTGTCGACCGGTGAAGTCTGAATCAGCTTGATATTATGTTTAGCAAAGAAAAACTCCTGGTAACTCAGCTTTGTAGGATGGTCATTTACAATATAGATCGGCCGCCCAGAAAATGGGGTATTAGATAAAACCCGAATGCAGTATCTCATAAACCAGTCTGGAAAATCGCAGCCGATAAAAAGCAATGTTTTATTATCCCGCAGATAAGATAACAGAGAATGTTCCTGGTTGGATTTGGATGAATTTGCCAGCGAATACATCGATTCAAGTCGTTGTTCGTCGGTAAGCGCACAAAGATGGCTGTCGATATTATCAAAAAGATAGATGATCTTTCTTTTTTTATTGCCAAAGTCGATGGCAGGCAGCCCGTGAATACTTATGGTATCATTCTTATATACTTCCACGTCATCTCCGTTACTCTTTCTAAACTCTTTTTCAAAATCTTTAAAAACCGATGCCATGAGAAATATCTGGAAATCTTGCAAATTAGCAAGCTGCTTCAGCAGTGTCAGCTTCTTTTGATCTTCCTCCAACATATTGTAACAACCAAGCAGGCTGTTGTAATCAAATTCTTGAACGGCAAACGGAAGCTCGCTTAGTAAGGTTGGCGGCTCTGGCCATTGTTCTGACGGATAAAACGATTCTTTGATGATGTGTTCATGAATATTGATCGATTCCTTTGAACCATTGTTTACTTTAAATAGCTCGCATCCTAGGACGGGGATCAGATTTTTTGAAGCATATTTTTTGCTCAGGTCGTCTATTACTGTATCTAAGTTCATTGGTGATGAATCTTTTAAACCTTAAGTAATAAGCACAAAACGAACTTCAAAAAAAAGTATCTATTTTTTTTGAAAGCCTTGTACCAAAAAATTTTTTAACGGATAGCTGGATAAGGTCTGGATCGGAAGTCTTTAATCAATAGGATGTTAAGATTCGCATAATCTAATTTATACAAATTATCCGATATTTTTTAATTTATGGTTCTTATAATCGAATAGGAGGAATATTATTTGATTTTCAAAAACTTAAATAAATCGTTTTATATTCACTCTTTGATCATTTGTCAACGATTTTTTTATCGATAGTTTCTCGGCAACTAGCCTGCACCAAGATGCTTCTTATTTCACCAACTCTCCCACCAGGCATTCTTTCGGTTTCAATTCAATTTCATCAAATGTGAGTACCTGCCCGGTGATAATGTTTTTCAATTTTGTAAACCCGTTAGTTCGTTCCGTAAAAGTATTCCATCTTGGCCGGGCAGCTTTATCACCGGTATTAGCCATGACGATGATCGTTTGCCTGTTGTCGTAACGGAAATAAGTATACAAACCCCTGTAGGGCACAAATTGGGTGGTCTTGCCTGTCGTCAATGCAGAAGAGTTTTTTCTATAGTTAGCCAGCGTGCTGACATAGTTGAATGATTCGTTTTCCTGTGCTGTTCTTCCTGTGGTAGCGAAGCGATTGATGGGATCACCATCCCATCCTCCCGGGAAATCTTCCCTGACCGTCGCATCGGTATTTGTCTTTTTGTTTTTCATCAATACCTCGGTGCCATAATATAATTGGGGAATGCCACGAAGGGTGAGCAGCCAGGTCAATCCCATTTTCAGTCGGTCCCAGTCTTCATCCACCACAGAAAATACCCGGTCCATGTCGTGATTGTCCATGAAGATGCAATTACGCAGGGGGTTTTTATACACCAGGTCCTGCGCCATCGTCATGTAAAGTTTGTTTACTCCTTCTGTCCATCCCTGGGAAAGACCCATGCCGCTGAGAATGGCAAAGCAGCTTTGAAAATCTATTACACTGTTTGCATTATGTTTAAAAGCAGCGCCCATTGTGTTTTGTGTAAAATAGGCATTACCGATAACTGAGTTTACCCAGGCTTCACCAAAGATTGTTATGCCGGGAAATTCTTTTTCCAACGCGGCATTGACGTTGTTCAAAAATTGTTCATCACAATATTTATAAGTATCCACTCTCCAACCGTCTACCCCGAAATACTCGGTAGACCAGATGGCATGTTGAATCAGGAATGTAGCCAGGAACGGGTTGCGTTGATTCAAATCCGGTAAATGATCAGTAAACCAGCCATCCAGCATCACCTTTTTATCGTATGCGGAGGCATATGGGTCAAATAAAGTTTCTTCGCGATGATTAGGGGGAGTAAACTTTGGCCAGTTGTTGATCCAATCGCCAGTAGGCGGATCTGTTGCAAAGAAATGTTCCTTGCTGATATGATTATAGATGGCGTCCTGGACGATCTTGATGCCTTTCTTATGAGCTGCATTGCAAAATGCAAGATACCCGCTGTTACCTCCCAGGCGTTTGTCAACCTGGTAGTGATCCGTGAACCAGTATCCATGGTATCCGGCAATTTTATTCCCGCCTTCCGTCATCCGGTCGGTGTTGTTCTCGATGATCGGGGTCAGCCAAAGGGCGGTCACACCCAGTTGGGTAAAATAATCGAAATGATTTTCTATTCCTTTAAAATCTCCACCATGACGCGCCCACATGTTTTTCCTGTCGCTTGTCTGGTCGCGGTACCCGGGTACGATGTCATTGGAAGGATCACCGTTTGAAAACCGGTCCGGTATCATCAGGTATAAAAAATCTTTTGAAGTGATACCCTGGGTTCTTGTTTTACCGTCCTCTTTGCTTTTCGGCAGTAATTCATAGTTGATCTGGATCTTGGTTCCCGGAATAACGAAATCTCGTACACCCGGCAATGCGTTGGGTGCTATGACAAGGTCCAGGAAAATGTAGTTTGGGTTCTCTACATGATGAACGGCCTTTAACGTAATTCCATTGACCAGCCGTGTACCTGCGGCTGGCAGTTTGAAAACGGGAACGATATTGCCGATATTCTTTGACCGGATCATCAACTGCAGGTTCGGATTTTTCATTCCTACCCACCAGTTGGAAGGGTATACACTGAGCGAATCGACGGCAGCAGCCGACAGCGTCGTGATAACAAATAAGAAAACAATAATTCTTTTCATTTTATACAGATCTTTCTCCTTCGATTTCAAGTTTAGCGGTTTCTGTTTCATCTACCACCTCGTTTTTCGACTCTCTAATGAAGAAAAAACAGATAAGGGCAGCCAATATCATCATGCCGCCGCCAATTTCAACGGCAGCCAGGCGGTTATTATGCAAAACGTTTCTCATCAGCCATCCAAATCCGAGCGATGCGATTATCTCTGGCAAGACAATAAAAAAATTAAAAATACCCATATAGATTCCAACCTTATCCTTTGGCAGGCATCCACTCAGCATCGCGTAAGGCATGGAGAGTATGCTTGTCCAGGCAATGCCAATACCAACCATCGATAGGAACAAAAAGTATTTGTCGTGCACCCAACTGACACTTATCAAACCCAGGGCTCCGCACAAAAGACATAAGGTGTGTGTAGTTTTTCTTCCCAATCTATCAGCAATATAAGGAAGTGCAAAAGAAAAAAAGACGGTAACCACGCTGTAAAAAGACAAGGTGAGGCTACCAAAGTCAGCCCCTTCGGCATATACAGGATCGCTGGCATCCTTACCGCCAAAAACATTTACCGCTACTGCAGTGGTGTAATAAAACCACATAAGGAACAATCCCGGCCATGTGAAGAATTGAACTAATGAAATGATCCGCATTCTTGCCGGCATATTCCTCAATGCATGAAATATTTCACTGATGATTCCACCTAATCCCTTATTCGAGTCCCTCATCTTGTTTTTAAACCCTAGATCTGAAGGCGGATATTCTTTTGTAGTAAATACCGTATACAAAACCGCTGTTAAGAAAAAGAAAGCCCCGATATAAAAAGATAGTTTGACATTTTCGGGAATGCTTCCCATTTCGGCCGTGTTTACGCGACCAAAAACATTTTTCATCAACCAGGGTAAAGCCGAAGCCACACTGCCTCCCAGGCCGATCATGAGACTTTGCATAATAAATCCACGATTCACTTGTGAATCCGGTAGTTTATCGGTCACGAAAGCCCTGAAAGGTTCCATTGCCACGTTCCCAAAAACATCCAGAACCCACAATAAACCCGCTGCCATCCATAGTACGCTGCTGTGAGGCATTAGTATCAGCGCAATCGAACTTAATATGGCCCCGATCATAAAATAAGGTCTTCTTCTTCCTAATCTGGGATGCCATGTACGATCGCTGAGATAACCAATTATCGGTTGTACGATCAGACCCGTGAGAGGCGCTGCAAGAAACAATATCGGAACTTCATCGGGGTGCGCTCCAAGGTTTTCATAAATGCGTCCCATATTAGCCCTTTGAAGGTCCCAGCCAAACTGGATCCCGAAAAAGCCAACGCTCATATTTATTATTTCGGTCAGCCCGAGTTTTGGCTTTACACCCGTATAGGCAGAAGATGACATAAGCAATGCGGTTTAGTAAATGCAGGAGACGGGAAGATAGGAAGATTATGTAAGAAGTACATACTAAAATCCGAAATCTATAATCCTTATGCTTCGCCTCGCTCAGGACTATCGGGATTATGTTTTTTGATTTTTAAATAACGTAACCGTTAGGAATAATCGCACCCTTCTTCACCACCACGATTCCATCTTTAATCGTGTAAAGAGAATGATCCGCATTTTCGAGATGAGGTCCGCCATTGATACGGACATCATCGCCAATCCGGCAATTTTTATCTATAATGGCGTTCCTGATATAACATCGGTTACCGATACCGAGTAAAGGAATTCCTTTAGCATGATCGACCGCGATATCCTGTAGAGTTTCGAAGTAATCGCTACCCATGATGTATGTACTTATGATAGTAGAACCATGCCCGATACGGGAACGTATACCTACCACGGTTGTCTCCATTCTCGATGCATTGATAATAGACCCCTCGGCTATTACTGTTTTTTCCAGAGTTGTTCCACTCACTTTGGCCGGCGGAAGCATGCGGGCACGTGTATAGATCGCATTATTGTTGTCAAACAAATTAAAATCCGGGAGATCGGCTGTCAGTCCAAGGTTGGCATCAAAGAAGGAATAAATGTTCCCGATATCCGTCCAGTAACCTTCATACTGGTAGCTTGCCACCTTGCATTTGCCAATGGATTGAGGAATGATCTCTTTGCCAAAGTCGGTGGCTTCCAGGTATTCGTTTTGCAAATAGTCAAACATCAGTTGCCGGTTGAATATATAAATACCCATGGAAGCGAGATAGACCTTTCCGGCCTTTCGCATCTCGTCGCCGGTATCACTGGTCCAGTCTTTCAACACGTCTTTTTTGGGTTTTTCAATAAAGGAGGAAATAAAACCCTCTTTATTTTCTTTTAATATGCCGAATTCCGGGGCTTCCCTGTCCCCCACCGGTATGGTGGCAATAGAAATATCGGCTCCTTTCTTTTTATGATTATCCAGCATTTCCTGGAAATCCATCTGGTAAAGCTGGTCACCCGATAAAATCAACACATAGTCGCTGGCAAACGGGGCAACATGTCGAAGGCTTTGCCGCACTGCATCGGCCGTTCCCTGGTACCAGGCGGGATTGTCGGGAGTTTGTTCCGCAGCCAGTATGTCCACAAATGCTGAACTGAATGCACTAAAATGATAGGTGTTCTTAATATGCCGGTTCAGAGAAGCCGAATTGAATTGGGTCAATACAAACATCCTGTTGATACCGGAATTGATGCAATTGGAAATAGGAATATCCACGAGGCGGTATTTCCCGGCGATGGGTACAGCAGGTTTGGACCGGGCTGCCGTCAAAGGATACAATCTTGAACCAGCTCCTCCGCCGAGAATAATGCTGAGCACTTCAGTAGAAATGGACATAGTAAACAGATTTAAGTAACAACAATCGACATTAATTATGCCTTCAAAAGGTATGCTGGTTTTTTCAACAGATCTAGGATTGCAACGAGCGGTAAATATCAATATACTGTTGCGCGGAAGAATCCCATGAATGATCGAGCGTCATCATGTAGCTGCGCATCCATGTATAAAGATCGGGTTTGTTATTGTAAAGGTCAATAGCCCTGCCCACAGAATAAGTAATATCACCGACGCTGGCCTGGTCAAACCGTATCCCATATCCCTGGTAATCTCCAAAATCCCTGATAGTATCCTTTAGCCCGCCCACGCTTCTTACCATTGGCACGGTGCCATATCGTAATGCATACATTTGGTTGAGGCCACAGGGTTCCACGCGGCTCGGCATCAGCAAAAAATCAGATCCGGCGTAGATCATATGGCTTAAAGGTTCACTGTAGCCGATATAAGAATTGAAATAACCGTTGAACTGGTGTTTCATGTGATCCAACTGCTCTTCCAATTGTGGTTCGCCGGAGCCCAGTACGAGGAAATTCGCCTTACCATGATGCTGGTAAATGGACTGGCTTATTGCATCCGGTAAAAGATCCGCTGCTTTTTCCCCTACCAGCCTGCCGATGAATGCAACTAACGGTTTATCGGGGTCGAGCCCGAACTGTCCGCAAATTTCTTTTTTATTCTTTTTCTTGCCTTTATCAACCAATTCTTTGTCATAATTCCTGGCAAGAAAATTATCGGTTTGGGGGTTCCATACATCTGTGTCAATTCCATTCAGGATTCCGAAACTCTTTCCCTTTTCGTATTGGAAAAGAGATTCAAGGCCATTGGCTGCATATCTCAGTTCATCGAGGTAGCTGTGACTAACTGTTGTTACTTTCCAGGCACATTTCACACCGGCTGCCATCGGATTTATGTTTTTGTTCCAATCCAGCAGGCCCCAGTTCCAGCTATCATAGGCAGGGATATAATAATACCTGTCCCAACCAATCCAGCCCTGGTATTGTCCGTTGTGTATGGTAAAAACAGTTGGCACATTCGCCAGCTGGGTTCGAAAAGCATGACAATGCCTGATCATAAAAGGAATAAGCCCGGTATGGTGATCGTGGCAATGAATCACATTGGGCGTATGCTGCCATTTGGTGAGCCAGTCGCAAAAGGCTATCTGGAAAGCGACGAATCGTTCATTATCGTCATCGTAGCCATATATCCTTTCGCGATCGAGCAGCCCATTAATATCGATAAGATATAGATCGAACCCGAGTTTATTGGTCTTTTCGCGGATCACACTGTAATGAAACCACTGGCCACCCAGGTATTGTCCTCCCTCATGGACCAATTCCCATTGATTGTCGTAAAGGAATTTTGTGCGGTACATGGGCATTACCACTTTTGCTACATGACCCAATGATGCCTGGTATTTAGGTAATGAACCTACTACATCGCCCAAACCGCCTGCTTTAGCTACAGGATAACATTCTGCTGATACATGAATAATCTCCATTGCCAAGGTTTCAAAACTTCAAATTAAGGAGATTTTTCTGAATTGAAGCTACGGATCTACAAGGCTTGCCACGGATTCACGGAAAAAGGGATTGAAGTCTTCAACAATGGTCGGCAGACCTGGACACAGTTGTCTCAAAGTAAGGCTGGCCACGGATACACGGATTAGCGGTTTAAAGGTTTAAAGGTTTAAGGGTTTAAGGGTTGAAAGGTTTAAAGATGAAGTTACCCTTATATACATTGCAAAAAGGGTGAAGAACTCGGTTGACATTAAATTTTTGCATTGGTTATTTCTGTTTATTTTGGGCAACATTTTAAATTAAAACGATTGCATTATGGCAACATCCATGGGACCAACCAAGCCGGTAGCACGTTCTTCTGCGGGCCAGATCCCAACAAACTATGGTGCCCTGAGTACTTTAGTTGTTGTGTTTTTCTTCTGGGGATTTATTGCTTCGGGAAACAGTGTGTTCATACCTTTTTGTAAACATTTCTTCCATCTTGATCAGTTCCAGAGCCAGCTGGTAGACTTCGCATTTTATACGGCGTACTATGTTGGCGCGATGGTGCTTTTCGTCTATGGCGCATTTGGGGGCAAGGATCTTGTTGGCAAATGGGGGTATAAAAGAAGTATTGTTTACGGTTTATTGTTCTCCGCACTGGGCGCTGCTGCCATGATCATTGCCGTCAATGCAAATACGTTTGCCGGGATGCTGGCGGGTCTCTTTATTGTTGCTCTTGGATTTTCGCTTCAGCAAACCGCGGCCCAGCCTTTTTCTATCTCCCTGGGAGATCCATCCACCGGTATGAGCCGTGTTAACCTGGGTGGTGGCGTGAATTCATTTGGTACAATGATCGGCCCGTTGGTTGTTGCTTTTGCACTATTCGGCACCACCGCTGCGGTGGATGACGAAAAAATCGCTTCCTTAGGCCTGACCAAGGTAATCGTACTGTATACCGGTGTCGGCGTATTATTTATTGCGGCAGCAGCTTTATTCTATTTTTCAAAGAAAGTTCCGGCAGGCATTTCTCCCGAAAAAACGGAGAATGCCAATAAAGCTCTTTATTCATTGTTGATCATGACGGGAATATTGATTGTCCTGTTTGTGCCTGTGTTCAGCAGCTATAATTCCCCTGAACAAAAAAGGATCGAATCCATCGAAACGCAGATCGGGAATCAGAATAAAGCAGTCGATTCTACGCTTAAGCTGAACCTGGCTGGCGTTACTGATAGCGCTTTCACCAAGAATTTTCTCAAAAACAAAACCGATGAGCAGCTGAACCATCAGCTGGACTCGCTGGCGAAAACCGGTAATAGCTCTGAACAGGCAGCGGCAATAGCTTTTGCCCGCGACACAAAAACGAAAATTGACGAAGAAAATAAAGAGATCAATACATTAAAACACCCGTTGGAGACATACAGGATGAAATGGTTATTGGGAGCCCTGGCGTCTGTAGTGATCGTATTGTTGCTATCCAACCTGAGTGCAAAAAGAAAGCCTGCCGGATGGGGAGCTATGCAATACCCCCAACTGGTATTGGGTATGTTGGGAATCTTCGTGTATGTAGGTGTTGAGGTGACAATTGTAAGTAATCTTAGTGAATTGCTTAAACAAAACGATTTTGGAGGTTATCAATCTTCGCAGGCCGCACCGTTCATTTCAATGTATTGGGGAAGCCTGATGATCGGGCGATGGACGGGCGCTATT
>DASSFT010000231.1:0-2779 GCA_035694045.1 Chitinophagaceae bacterium | reverse complement strand
ATATTTGATTTCAACCCCGCTGGGTTTTCAAAAAACGCTTCAACACTTACCGCCCAGAATTCGTGCAGGTTGCTAAAGGCATAACTGCGCAGGTAGCTGCGACGGTTAGTGATCACGTTGGCCAGTATCGGTCCGGTGCTGCTTGAGAATTTCTCATAATTCAGCCTAAAATTGGAATCCGTGCCGTATTGTGCAAAAAAGTTATTATAAAGTAGTGCGTGCGCCATTTCATGAACGGCGACATTGATATTATCATTCTTATTCGAATAGCCGTATAAGAAATGCTTAAAGGAAAGATAGATACCCTCCGGCGCCACATGCCCGATATACAACTCTTCCTCACTATCTATCTGGTAGGCATCAGAAAGAATATAAATGTCCTTAAAATAGGACATCATATAATTTTTCAGGCCAAAAGTCACCTGTATAGCAGAAGCGCTTACCAGGATGGAAGCATCTTCACTGTCTTCCAAACCAACAAAATGGAATTTCTTGCTGGCCTTAAACTGGTAAACCCTACTTACAAATTTGAGCTGGGAATCGTGTGGCAAATCATTGAAGTAGGAAAACAGGCTGCCGATAATTACCGAATACTGTTTAAATACGGTCTCGCTGATTTCCAGTTCCTCCGTGTGATGCAGAGGCTCCGCCGGTGTAGCCACACGGCTGGAAAAGAGGCTGTTAAGTTTTTGAAAGAGTCCCTGCATAGCGTACGGTTCGAGGATAAATGTATATCGTCACCGTGTTATCTGCAAACATCAACAGGGAATTTTACAGTAGTAAATCTACCCGCCAGTATCAATCCTTTACAATCAATGTCCTATCTCTTCAAAAGGCCGGTTAATGACAGTTATTTCCTTCATTCTCCTGCAAATAAATAGTTCATTCGTCGTCCGGGATCAAAATACCAGTTTGTCCTGCTTCCGTCTTGCGTCCAATTATATATAGACAACTCCGTTCTGCTTTTTTATGCATCCTCACTATTATTTTCCAAAAGTTGTCCGATTTTTCCTTCTTTATATACTTCAAAAATTCTGCCGGGCTTTCTGGATGCTAGATACTCGATACTGGATGCTGGATAATAAACTTAGGGGAAACAAGATGACTGTTGATCGTTTTTGCAGTTAGCATCCGGCATCCAGCGACTAGTATCCAGCATCTAAGTATATTTGCCGCTCAGAAAAACGGGGAATATCATTATGTACAGGACAAACACTTGTGGCGAATTAAGGATTGGCGATGTTTCAAAAAAGGTGACACTAGCCGGATGGGTCCAGACAGTGAGAAAATTTGGCGCTATTACTTTTGTGGATCTCCGCGACCGGTATGGCATCACACAGCTATTATTTGGCGAAGAATTGAACAAGCGGTTAGAAGAAAACCCGCTGGGCCGTGAATTTGTGTTGCAGGCTACCGGCACCGTTAACGAAAGAAGCAATAAAAACCCCGCAATGTCGACCGGGGAGATCGAAATCAAGCTTGAAGACTTTAAAATATTGAACAAATCGGCGGTTCCTCCTTTTACCATCCAGGATGATACCGACGGGGGCGATGACCTGAGGATGAAATACCGTTTTCTTGACCTGAGGCGAAACGCTGTTAAAAAGAATATCGAACTAAGGTATGCTGTGAACCGTGCTGCAAGGAATTACCTGCACATCCAGGGGTTCATGGATATAGAAACACCATTTCTTATCAAGTCGACCCCGGAAGGCGCCAGGGATTTTGTAGTTCCCTCGAGAATGAACCCCGGGCAGTTCTATGCGCTGCCTCAATCCCCTCAAACCTTCAAGCAGTTGTTGATGGTAAGCGGTTACGATCGCTATTACCAGGTGGTCAAATGTTTCCGCGATGAAGACCTGCGGGCCGATCGCCAACCCGAATTCACACAAATTGATTGTGAAATGGCCTTTGTTGAGCAGGAAGATATTATTTCCATGTTCGAGGGAATGGTAAAAGCTATTTTCAAAGACGTAAAAGGAATTGATTATGCAGAAACGATCGGGCGGATGACCTGGGAAGATGCCATGTGGAATTATGGTAACGACAAACCCGATATCCGTTTCGGAATGCAGGTATTGAATTTGAAAAAGCCTTCTTCTGTATACGTGACCAAAGCCGATCAATCAGCGCTGATCGAAGGTGCGGGCTTCAAAGTCTTTGACGAAGCTGAAACGGTCCTGGCAATTTCCGTTCCCGGTTGCAGTGATTACAGTCGAAAGCAGACCGATGAACTGACCGAATGGGTAAAACGCCCCCAGATCGGCATGAAAGGCCTCGTATTTATTAAATGTAATGCCGATGGAACGTTTAAAAGCAGCGTAGACAAATTTTATAGCGAAGAAAAATTAAAAGCGATAGCCACCGCAGCCAATGCAAAAAGCGGTGATTTGGTATTAATACTGGCCGGCGCAGAAGAAAGGACGCGGAAAGCGATCAGCGAATTGCGTTTGGAAATGGCTGAACGTTTGGAATTGCGTAAACCTGGTGAATTTAAATTATTGTGGGTATTGGATTTTCCGCTTTTTGAATACGATGAGGAGAACAATCGCTGGGTAGCCCGCCATCACCCTTTTACGTCCCCCAAGCCTGATCATATCGAAACGATGATCAGCAATGACCCTATCATTAAAAATGCGGCTGAATACCTAAAGCACCCTTATGCTACTATTAAAGCCAATGCATATGATATGGTACTTAACGGAAACGAGGTCGGTGGCGGATCTATAAGGATTCACCAAAAAGAACTGCAGGAAAAAATGTTTGCAGCCCTTGGAAT
>DASSFT010000230.1:0-3780 GCA_035694045.1 Chitinophagaceae bacterium | reverse complement strand
CAAGAGCATAAATATGGTAAAGAACGATGCCTTTGAGCAGGGAGTCGTTGTTCCAAATGATAAACAGGTTTTTAAGGAACCCTATAAAATGTATTTGAAAGAGATCAGTGTGTTAAACGTAAAACCACCGGCAAGGGCCCTGGTAACAAAAGATAACGACATCATCATCGCAGCGGCAAAGCTCGGGAAAGGAACAGTATTTGCCGTGGGAGATCCCTGGTTATATAATGAATATCTTGATGGAAGAAAGTTGCCGGCTGAGTACCCGAATTTTAAAGTAGCGGAAGACCTGGTAAAATGGCTGTTGCTCCAAAGTAAAAAGTAAAAAGATCAAAGTGAAAAAGGGACTCGGGTTAGTGATATTGATAGCAGGGGCATTGTTGAATAGCCGGGCACAGGTAAAAATAGTTGTTGACCAGCAGGGCAGGGGCGATTTTAAAACGATAGGGGAAGCGATCAATAGTTTACCGGATTCTTCAGTTGCAGCCCGGACGATTTTTATAAAGAAAGGCACGTACCGGGAAAAAATTTTTATTTCGAAGCATAATATCGTTTTCGAAGGTGAAGACCGGGATAAAACGATTATCACCCAGGATATTGCAAGAGATGAGTGGCGCTGTGATCACCCGGATGACTGGGGAGTAGCTACAATGAATGTGAATGGTAATGACATCACGTTAAAAAACCTGACAGTAGCTAACGATTATGGGTTTAATGTAAAAGAAAGTAAAACGATTGACTGTCCCAATGATACCGTTACCCATAAACGAACGATTGCTACTAACGGGCACCAGATGGCCCTACGGACAATGAAAGCAACCAGGCTGAAAGCGATCAATTGTCATTTCCGCGCTTATGCCGGCGATACCGTGAGTCCCTGGAATACTGCCGATGGCATGTTTTATTTTAAGGACTGTGTCATGGAAGGAGGGGTCGATTTTTATTGCCCGCGTGGATGGGCCTGGGCCGAAAACTGTAGCTTCTTTGCCAACACTGGTCCTGCCAGCATCTGGCACGATGGATCGGGTAGTTATGATCAGAAAACGGTATTGATCAATTGCCGGTTCGATGGTTACCCGGGTTTTAAACTGGGTCGTTATCACCGAGAGGCACAATTTTATATTATCGGCTGTAATTTTTCAAGGAATATGGCCGACACGCTGATCTATCATGTGCCGACTACCCCTATCCAATGGGGCGAAAGGATATATTATTATAATTGTCATCGAAACGGGGGAAACGATTTCGGCTGGTATGCAAATAATTTCCCTGCTTCATTAAAGGCAGAAGATGTAACGATCATCTGGCTTTTTAAAAACAAATGGAACCCGCTGACAAATTGAAATAAGCGAATATGTATTTATCACAGCAGGCAATAAAAGACATTTTACCAAATTCGGGATTGACAATCCCAAATAAAAAAATATTCTCATTACCAGAAAAAGTTTTGCAGTTTGGTACGGGAGTGCTGCTTCGCGGCCTGCCTGATTACTTTATCGACAAGGCGAATCGCAATGGCGAATTCAACGGGCGTATCGTTGTGGTCAAATCTACTTCACAGGGAAGCGCCGATGCTTTTGACCGACAGGACGGGCTGTATACTTTATATGTCAAAGGAATTGAGAACGGCATTACTAAAGAAGAAGCCATTATTAACTCTTCTATCAGCCGGGTACTATCGGCCAAAGAACAATGGGCAGATATCCTGCAATGTGCACATAACCCGGAAATAAAGATCATTATTTCGAATACAACGGAAGTAGGTATTGTTCTGACCGATGATAATATTACTTTATCGCCACCGCATTCGTTTCCCGGAAAACTACTGGCTTTTCTATATGAGCGTTACAAGTCTTTTTATGGCAGGGACGACAGTGGAATGGTGATTATCCCGACTGAATTGATAATCGACAACGGCAGCAAGCTTCGCTCAATCGTTATCGAACTGGCACATAAGAATAAACTGGGAGATAAATTTATTGGATGGCTGCAATCCGCCAACCAGTTCTGCAATTCATTGGTGGACCGCATCGTTCCAGGCAAACTGGGCGAAAGCGAAATAAAAACGGCAGTTGAACAGCTCGGCTATACAGATGACCTGATGATCATGGCCGAACCTTTCCGTTTATGGGTTATTGAATCGGGTAGCGAACGGGTTAGGGAAATTCTTTCTTTCAGTAAAACCGACGAAGGGGTCGTGATCACGCCCGATATTGAAAAATTCAGGGAGTTGAAGCTCCGGCTACTAAATGGCACGCATACATTTAGCTGCGGCCTCGCTTTTCTTGCCGGTTTTGAGACCGTGAGGGAAGCTATGATGGATGAAAAATTCGCAGCGTTTGTTCGCCAACTGATGTTGGAAGAAATAGCCGAAGCGCTTGACAATAATATCATCGCTCCCGGGGAAGCACACAGTTTTGCGATGCAGGTGGCCGACCGTTTCCGGAATCCCTTCCTCGACCATAAATGGATCAGTATTGCCATGAATTATACTTCAAAGATGAAGACGCGAAATGTTCCGTTGTTGGTCCGGTATTATCAGCGCTCGAGCCGGGTACCGGCGAATATGGCAATGGGTTTTGCGGCGTTTATCCTGTTTATGAAATGCAAAGCAGGGCCCGATGACAACTGTTATGGAGAGGCAGGGGGCAAGCGCTATGCGATACAGGACGAAATGGCCACCCGTTTTGCGGAGAAATGGGCAAACAATAATAATATAGATACATTTGCTGATAGCGTTCTTGGAGATAAGCAACTGTGGGATATTGATCTTTCAACCCTGGAGGGTTTTGCTAAAGCGGTAAAAGAAAACCTGGCTCAACTGGAGCGACAGGGAGTAATGGCAACCATGACGGGGAAACAAATCAAAACAGTGGCCTGAATGAAACCAAATGTTTTAAAGGTACATCCGAAAGACAACGTGCTGGTGGCATTGAGGGATCTTGCCAGGGGCGAGACTGTTTCTTATCAGGGTGAAGAATATACGGCCCAGGAAAAAATTCCCGCCAAACATAAACTTTTTATTAAGGACATGAATGCCGGCGATAAGGTGATCATGTATGGCGTGTTGGTAGGAAAAACACAAAACGATATTCCAGCCGGGGGATTAATGACGACACAGAATGTAAAACATGCAGCCGATCCTTATGAATACCGTCCCTTCCATTATGAATGGCATGCACCGGATGTTTCTAAATTCAGGGGAAGAACTTTTGAGGGCTATCACAGGAAAGATGGAAGAGTAGGTACGGCTAATTATTGGTTGTTTATGCCGACTGTGTTTTGCGAGAACAGGAACCTGGATGTCATTCGCGAAGCCTTGCACAATGAACTGGGATATGCCGTTACGGATAAATACAAACAAAAAACCCATCATCTTCTAGAATTGTATAGAAACGGCGCGGATTTATCCAATGCCGATCTTGAAATAAAGGAATCGATCGTAAATACCAATCGTATTTTCAAAAATGTAGATGGTATAAAATTCTTAAATCACCAGGGAGGTTGCGGTGGTACCCGGGAGGATGCCGGTGTATTGAGTAAATTGCTGGCCGCCTATGCAGATCATCCAAACGTAGCAGGTGTGACCATACTTAGCCTGGGTTGCCAGAACCTGCAAACAAAGATCCTGCTAGACGATATAAAGCAACGCAACCCCGCATTTGATAAACCTTTACTGGTGTATGAACAGCAACAGTTGCAAAGCGAAGATCAACTGATCACCGAAGCTATACGACAGACTTTTTTAGGATTGATTGAAATAAATAAACTGGAGCGGAA
>DASSFT010000229.1:0-8577 GCA_035694045.1 Chitinophagaceae bacterium | reverse complement strand
GCCGCGGAAAATAAAGGTCATTGAATTGCAGATCATCGCCTGCACAAAAATTCCAATCACATAAAAAGAGATACTGGAGATAAAGCACTCCGGGTCCTTCGATGTATAGATGCGTGTCTCGCCAAAATAATTTTTTAGCATTGCCAGGTTCATTCACATATCGATCGCTTACATTAATTCCTCCCACGAAAGCAACCTGTCCATCTACAACAATTATTTTTCTGTGATTACGAAAGTTCAAGCGGATGCCAAGAACGCCAAGCGTCATTTTATAAAATGGAAATACCTTTATACCTGCCGCTTTCAGCCGGCGGACGAATTTCCCGCGAATAGAACGACTACCGAAATCGTCATAAATAAACCGGACTGTTACCCCTTCTCTTACTTTTTGAGCCAGCACTTGCTCAATTGCCCTTCCAATTTCACCATCTTCGAAAATATAGTATTCCATATGGATATACTTTTTCGCTTTCTGCAACACTTGCAACACCTCCGGAAATTTGTTTTCTCCATTTACCAGCAGTTTTAAAGAATTATGTGCGGTCAACGCACTCTTGCTGTTATTAGCCAGCATAAATGCCAGTTCTTTATATCCCTGGACGGAGTTGCCGCCCTCTTCAAAATTATGCCTGGAATATTGGAGTATCTCCTCGTCTAATTCTTTTGCTAGTTGATCGTCCTGGGTTATTTTCTTACTATAGATCTTGCGTAAACGGTGATTAATGCCGAAAGAGAAATAGAAGATAATTCCTGCTACTGGAACAAAAATGACCAACAGGAGATAACCTAATGCCTTTGTGCTATCGTTTGCTTCATAGATTATGCGAATACAAACCCCGGCTAAAACAGCCACATAAATTATCTCGTAAATAAGGCGCCAGTTCATTTGAAATATTTATCACCAGGGGTTGTTTTACCTAGATTGCCACTTCCATTCCTTCTCTTGCAAACAGGCAATCGGGAAATTCTTTTCTACATTCTATTTCCATCGAGTCAAGAAAGTCATCATCGTGGTCCGGATCATGATGTGTAATTATAAGCCGTTTTACTTTTGCCAGTTTGGCTACCTTAACCGCCTGCCGCCAGCTGCTATGTCCCCACCCCTTATATAATTCATACTCATCATCAGTATATTGTCCATCGTGAATTAATACATCCGCATTTCTGGCAAGTTCGACAATGTTTTCATCAATTCCGTTTACATGTTCAACATCGGTACAAACAACTATGACCTTTGATTCGTCTTCAATCCGGAGACCATACGAACCACCTGGAAACTTGTGATGCTGAGGGACAGCAGTAACATTTGCTCCATAAAATGTTTCTTTATCCCCAAAATTCAAAAACTCAAACTTCGCTCCCATGGCATCCAACTCTACGGGAAAGTATTCTCTTTCCATTTGCCTGGAAAAAATTTGTTTCAAGTTAGTCAGTTCCCTTCCCTTTCCCATTACACGAACAGTAATTTTTTGACTACTATCGTAGGCAGGCGCGAAAAAAGGTAACCCCTGGATGTGATCCCAATGAAAATGAGTAAAGGAAAGACTGATATTTTCCATTTTTATTCCCTTAGTTTTTAACTCATTTCCCAGCTGGCGGATCCCTGTGCCGGCATCTATTATTACCATCCGGTTGACAGTTTCACGAGTTATGCAGAGGCAGGTTGTATTTCCGCCATATCGCTGAAATTCAGTGCCGCATATAGGAAGCGAACCACGTACTCCATAAAATTTGACTTTCATTGTTGAATCAATTGTAGTCCCTATCAAGGGAACTGTCGCCTGCAAAGGTCTTATCTATGGACTTATTTGTCAATGTCAGGATTATCGTTTATGTGGCAGTAATTAATTTATAAGCTGCTTTATTGTTTTGTCGCACCAGCCGAGGGTCAATTATCGATTAATTTACCTATTTACTCATTGAGGGGTCATAAAAAGGAATGCATACAAGGATTAGGGTAAACCGTCTATTGCCTTTTGATATGGCGCAAACTATTTTTGAATTGATCGGAATAATTTTATTAACGCCTAATATCGACATATGAAACAGAGGCAATTGGAAATTATGTTAATCACGGAAACACAGTTTTCCTCCAGGGCATTCTGTGGAACTGACGGGGTCAACAACGAAAATAATTCTGGAAAATTTCAGGAATTGGAAGAGGCCTGTTGGAATGGCGTCTTGCATGAAATACTTCCTGAAGTGTATTGGAAAACTGAAGTCAATAAGAAACTATTTTTATGGAAGGTTACACAAGCTGATCATTTCTTGCAACTTGAATACGCAGAGCGGCCTGATATGAATAACTGGGCTTTTTCCCTGAATCCTTATTCTTTCTTTTGGAGGGGAAGACTTTCCTGACTGTTTAACAGACTTTGTCCACTGAATGGTGTGAAGACATCGAGATTTATTCCTACTCATAGAATTTCTTAATCCCCAGTTTCTTAATTTTCGAATGGAGAGTGGTTGGTGGAAGGCCGAGGATCTCTGCTGCTCCTCCTTTGCCGGCAATCCTGAAATTGGATTGATTCAAAACAGCAATGATATAGTCCCTTTCCATTTCTTCCATTGTTTTCATGCGAGTATCCTTTTTTTCTTCAGGCTGAAGGTCGGGGCTGGCTAGTGAGCGCAATATGTCTCCCGACATTTCCTCATTGCTTAATAAGACATTTCTTTCTACCAGGTGTTGTAGTTCCCGCACATTACCTGGCCAATCATAATGTAAAAGTTTTTGCATTTCATCCGCACTCACGGGAACTACTGTTTTTCCAGTTTTAGCTGAATAGTAGCGCATGAAGTGATCAACCAGGAGAGGAATATCTTCAATCCGTTCCCGCAGGGGAGGCATAGTGATGGGAAATACAAGTAGCCGGTAATAGAGATCCAGCCTGAATCTTCCTTCAGCTACCTCTTTTTCTAAAACCCGGCTGGTCGCAGCCAGTATCCTTACGTCGGATTTCATAACCGAGCTACTTCCTATACGCTGAATTTCTTTTTCCTGGAGCACCCTCAATAATTTCGCTTGCATTTCCGGTCTTATTTCACCGATTTCGTCCAGCAGGATCGATCCTCCCGCTGCTAATTCAAATTTCCCAGCTCTTCTTTCGGTAGCGCCGGTAAACGCTCCTTTTTCATAGCCGAATAGCTCTGCTTCCATCAGCTCTGCAGGAATAGCCGCGCAGTTAATTTTTACAAAAGGTTTATTTTTCCGGGTGGATTGTTGAACAATGCAATTGGCAATGGCTTCTTTACCAGTGCCACTCTCTCCCAATATCAGTACAGATGAATCAAAAGGTGCTACCTGCTGAATGAGGTTAAATACGTGCAGCATGGGAGCACTTCTGCCTACGATATTTTGACAAAAAGAAGATTGGTGTTTTATTGAAACCGGCGGCTTTGATTCGAGTCCCTGGAAGGGTCGTCTTGTCTCATTGGAAGTGACACCCGGGTTGACAGCAGATAGTTTCTTATTTGTCTCATACCTGCATTTTGCAATATCAATAGTTACCAGCAGGTCCTTTTCCCTGAATGGCTTTACAATAAACCCGTAAGGCCTGGTTGTATTAGCGGCTTCCAATACCTGCTGATGATAATTGGCAGAAATATAGATAAAAGGAATCTCTTTAGTATTGAGATGCCTCGCCAGGTCAATACCGGTAAGGTCTCCTTTCAGGAATATGTCCAACAATACAAGCGTTGGATTGAATTCTTCAATCAGAGTTAAAGCTTTTTCGAAGGTGCGGGCCACACCGATCACTTTAAATCCATTTCGCTCGAGGGTTTTCCGCAGATCCCTGGCAACAATCAGCTCGTCTTCAACAATCAATACTTTATCTTTCATAAAAGGTAAGGTTAAACTGTGGTGGCCCTGGCGTTGTTGGTAACTATATTGCTGTATTCGGTTGACTTAAAATTCAGGATGATTTCCAATCCCCGGTTGTTCCTAAAAAAAAGATCACCTTCCAATTGTTCTGAAAAGAGTCTAATTAATTGCAAACCCAGTGAATTGGAATGATCAGTATCGATACCTGCTGGCAAACCCTTTCCATGATCGGCTATTCTTAATTGAAATTGCTCTCTGCCGGTGCGTTGCAAAGAGATGTTTATATCGCCTTTTTGATTTGGCCGGTAAGCATACTTAATGGCATTTGTGATGGCTTCGTTCATGATCAGGCCAAGAGGCACGGTTTGAGAAATGTCGAGATCAATATCGGCCACCTGCACCTTAAAATTAAATCTTTCACTGTCTGCAATACTATTCCTGATGCTTTCTACCAGTTCGTTTATATATGACCGCATGGCGATCTTTGAATTATTGTCTACCTGGTATAATTTCTGGTGAATGATGGCAATAGCCTGCATCCGTTCCCGGCTTTCCTGTATTGCGTGAACTGCCGACGGATGATTCAGGAATTCGGACTGTGCATTCAGCAGGCTGATGATCATTTGCAGGTTATTCTTCACCCGGTGGTGGATCTCTTTGACCAGCCAGTCTTTTTCTTTTAGCAAAACGTCTTTGTCAGCGATAAGCTCGTCCTTTTCATTTACTAATTTTTCTAATGTTGTATTTTTTTCATTGATCTCCTTTTGTTTTGTCTCCAATTGTTTGTTGCTTCGTTGTTTTATCCGGTAACGGCTATATAACAATGCCAGCACTAAAGCCAGCGCAATTATACTTGCAATAACAATGCTGTTGGTGAGCCTGGTTTTATCAAGCTGTGATTTGTGAATTTCATCCTGCTGCTTCAGAAGTTTAATATCATTGTCTTTTTTCTCCGTTTCATATTCAACTTGCATTTGGGAAAATTGAAAATTGGTGGAGGCATTCAACATTGAATCGGTCAGGTTTTTATAAGCCTGATAGCTGGATAATGAGCCTTGGTAATTGCCCAGGGCAGAATCGGCCCTTGATTGTAGCAGGTAGCCTAATGCGATATACTTTTTAACATTCTTGGATTGAGCGCCAGAAAGGTACATCGACGCATATTTCTTTGCCTCGGCATACTGGTGCATTGCCATATAGTAAAGAAAAAGATACCTGTGTCCTCCAAGTAAGATTTGAGCGAGATCGGGGTGTTTTTCACTTAAGGCTACCAATTCACTACTATATTCACCCGCCTTGGAATATTGTTTCCCTGCCAGGTAAGAATAGCCATAACACAAATCCACAAACATGCTGTCATACGCTCTACACGGTTTTTCCAAAGCTGAATCTATAAACCGCGCATACCGAAGTGATTCTTTCCAATTTTGCAGGTCGACAAAGCGGTAAACAAGTTGAAGACTCACCGTTTGCAGACCAGCCATATAATTATTTTTTTTTGCAACGTCCAATGCCTTTCTCAAATAGATCACGGCCTCCTCATTTTTCGACCAATTCGAATAGGCTACAGCAAGCCTGCTATAAACACTGCATAATTGCGCTGAACTATCTTTCATGTCTTCAGCAGCTTTTACTGTCAGCAACCCATATTTCACTGCCCCGGGGTAATCGCCCATGTCCGAAGAAACTGTTCCAAAAAGATTATAAACTCCTTCCAGGTCCTTAGATCCTATGGATTGATAAATAGACAGTGCTTCTCTTAATTCTTTCATGGCTTGCATATCATTACCCATAATCTGATCAAGATCACCTATGCGTTCCAATACCTGGGCCTGTCTCTCTTTATTACCCGTAGCTCTGAATAGCGCCAGTGCCTTCTCGTAACATTCTTTTTTCTTACTGAGTTGTTCATCAAATGCAGAATAGTACCTGCTTAATTCGAACCATGCTTCAGCCAGCTCGGCCGGCTCGGATAGGGTTTTGTAGAGTGCTATGGATTTCTCTATGTATGCTTTGCCAGCTTCATCCTTTTTGCCTTCACGCAATGCATTGGAGTAGACAAAATATAACCTGGCTTCAATTTTCTTATCGTTCAACCGCTGGATTATTTTTTCTGCTTCTTTGCAGATCGATATCGCAGTATCAAGATCATTTGTGTATTCTCCTTGTTTATACACATAACAAAGTGCGAGGTTAAGCAATTGATTTGCCTTCCCGGTGTCTGTAACGGATTTTTTAAGATCAGCCCGGACTTCATCGATAGGTTTAAGTGGCATTTGCTGGGCGCTACAGGGGAGGAGTGCAGCTGCCAATAAAATAATGATGATCAATGCCCTGGCCATATTTCAAAATTACACGACTAATAAGTAGTTCTGTTATCGTTTCAGGTTAAAGCAGTAAAATGTACAACGAAATCCTTCATTAAGGCAAGGATAAGGGTAAGATCAATTTAATGTTTTTCGTTAGGTTCAGCGCTCCATTCATGGATGTAGCGCTATGGGCGGAATTTCGAGAAGGTCGGCATCGCCACCGCTCCAACCAGCTCATTATCTATAATGAGCGCTTTCCCTTTCGTGTTTTATATGTCTTGATCAGGCCATGGCAGCTTTCTGTTTACCCCCAAAAACATCATTATATTCGGCAATTCTAAAAGTAAGGATGATTTCAAGACCGTTGTTGCTTATAAAAAACAGATCCCCTTCCAATTGCTCGGCAAATAACCTAATCAACTGCAGGCCCAGTGAATGGGGATGCTCGGCATCCAACTCCTCCGGCAATCCTTTGCCATAGTCGGCTAACTTTAGTTGCAATTGCCGGCCTCCTACCTGTTGAAGCGAGATCCGGATGATCCCTTTTTCATTTTCATTGTATGCATATTTAATGGAATTGGTAATGCCTTCATTCAGGACAAGACCGAGTGGAACCGCTTGCGATATGTCAAGCTCGATACTGGGCGCAACATCCACTTGGAATTCAACTCTTTCTGTATCGGCCACACTACTTTGAATATTATCCACCAATTCGTTAACATAGTTTCTCATATTGATCCGCGCACTGGTATCTGTCCGGTATAATTTCTGGTGAAGAATGGCAATAGCCTGCATGCGTTCGCGACTTTCTCTTATCGCATTTACCGCAGACGGATGGTTTAGAAATTCGGATTGTGCATTCAGCAAACTGATGACCATTTGCAGGTTATTTTTCACACGGTGATGAATTTCACGAACGAGCCATTCTTTCTCTTCGAGTAAAGCGTCCTTCTCATCAATGGTTTGTTGAAGAGCTTCATTTTTTTGACTGATAATTTTTTGCTGATCCTGTAATAGCTTATTACTACGTTTCTTGAGCCGATAGCGATTGTAAACCAATACGAACAACAATAAAATTAAGGCCGAAGCAATGATGATGATATTCCGCATAAGTTTTTCACGGCTTAATTCCGCTCTTTGCAGTTGTTCCTTATTTTGCAATAGTTGTAAATCTTTCTCTTTCTGCGCTACACCATATTGTATGCTCATTTCGTCGATCTGCATGGTTTTTTTCAAATTAAAACCCGAGTCATTGAGTTGCTGGTATCTCCTAAAGTGTTGTATGGCTGACAGGTACTTCCCTTCACTGGAATCTACCCTAAATTGAATCCATGCCAGGTCGATATTACTTAGGAGATCTCTAAATCCACCATTGATGGCAAGTGATTTTTGAAGACATTCTTTGGCTTTTTTCATGTCGTCCGCGGATGTGTACATAATAGCTTCTTTCAAATAGATGTATGAAATACTATTAAACATTTGCGGCTGGGAGCTTAACTGATCTGCGATGACGTCGACTTCCGCCAGGTTTTTCTCTGCCATCGACGCCTGTTTCAGGCCGTGGTAACTAAAGGCTTTTGCCTGGGCCAGGTACATTTTATCCAGCGGGTTCAACGGTGGAAATTTGAGAGTGATGCTATCTATTAAATCAAGCGCTTCCTGATACTTTTCCGACAATGCTAGCATATGTGATAACCAGACAAAACTTGAGTACCATACGCGATTAGTGTTGGCCAGGTTGGAAGATCCCATGGATTTTCGGTACCAGTAAGCCGATCTGTCCCAATCTCCAACTCCTCCATATATATTTCCAACTCTAAAATATAAAAGGGAAGAAAAGGCCCTGTCGTTTATTTCTTCCATTGAACTTATTGCTTTATTGGCATAGGAAAGCGCAATATTCGTATTCCCCCTGGCCTGCTCGATAAAAGCAAGTGTATTGTAGTAGTAATGAATGTGCCTGAATCCAATTTCTTTTTCTAATTCTATCGCCTCCAGCAATTCCTTTTCGGTCTCCGTCCAAAGTCCATATACAAAATGTATTTCTGATATTTTTGAAAGCATCTCGATTTGTCCAACTTTATCACCCTGGCTCCTGAAGAGTTCAAGCGCCTTGGTGATGTCACTCAACTTACCTGTATCATTAAATAATTCATAGGTTCCTCTCTCCGCCAGGGCTTTGGCCAGGGCTTTCGTATCACCTGATTTCTTGCAGGCATCTACGACCTCAGAAAGATAAGTTTTGGATTTTGAAAAGTCCCCGGCCTGGTAGTAGTACTTGCCCAGCATGCTGCGCGAGCCGTTCTTCCATTTTGAGGTTCCCAAAGAATCGCTGAGCGCCAATGCCTCCATCAAAAAATTGCCAGCATTTGACATGTCCTTTTTATCCGAACCGGGTTTAAAAAGAAAATAACCTCCCAGTTGCAATAGCAATTTTATGCGGTC
>DASSFT010000228.1:0-5601 GCA_035694045.1 Chitinophagaceae bacterium | reverse complement strand
AATCCGGACGACAACCCAATAATCGTTTCATTGCGTTTGCCTGCGTGCACTGATGATAGTTGTTGGCATTTGAGAAAAGTCAAACTGTGTTGTGAGCAGAGAATGGCATGAGTTCATCGATACATCTTAATTCATTACAGTATGCAACGTCAATATTGGGAGAAAATCGCACCTGCTTACAACGAAGAGATCTTCGATGTGCTGCAAAACGACGAAAAGTCTATCATACGTTCAGCGATCAAACGGGTCGCATCACCCGGCAAGACAGTCATTGATGCGGGCTGTGCAATTGGTAAATGGCTTCCTGTTCTCTCCCCTCTTTTCAAGAAAGTAATTGCGACTGATATTTCCGCCAGGAACCTTACGATTGCCGCAAAAACTCATGTTCATCTTGCCAATATAGAATACCGCCGAATGGATATGTCTTCCCGTAAATTGAAGCTGCCTGTCTCTGACGTCGTTGTTTGTATCAATGCTATATTGAGCGCTTCATTAAAAAAACGCCAGGCTTTTTTTAAAAACCTTTCGTCCTGTCTTAAGAAAGGAGGACATCTTATCCTGGTTGTCCCATCGCTCGAATCATGGTTGCTTACGCGGATCATCCAGCATCAATGGCAGATTGATAAAGAACTGTTCAGCGAACGGCTCCCGGGAAAAGAAGCTATCAAAAGATACCGTGATATCAGGCAGGGCAACGTGGAAATAGATAGCGTTGCTACCAAGCATTATTTAAAGGAAGAGTTACACTTGTTATTATTCAGGGAAGGCATTGAAATAACTGCTTGCAAAAAGATCGAATACGGCTGGAACACGGAATTTTTAAAACCACCCAGATGGCTGCAACAGCCACGACCCTGGGATTGGATGGTGGATGCAAAAAAAAATAAGGAATGATCCGGGCTAATTTACCTCCGTGTACTCACGATCATGTCCCTTGCTGATCTGGTTTCTTGACAGGTGTCAATCCCGCAATTCCAAATAAAGGAATCCCCTTAACAGAAACTTTACAAACCGGCGATTTGGATGCTCAAGCCGGATCCGGAGTCCATTTTATCGGCCATATATTACCACCTGTGGAAAAGTTTGGTTATTTTGGTTAACCACCAATCGTCTAAATTGCATAAGAATCACCACCATGGAAACAAACAAAGAAATCTCTGCGCTCTTCCTGCTAATTGATGATCCTGACCAGGAAGTATTTGATGCGGTATCACAAAAGATCGTTGATTACGGCAAACCCATCATTCCTAATCTCGAACATCTATGGGAAACGACGCCTGATGAGCAGACCCAGGGACGCATCGAATTGCTCATCCATCGCCTTCATTATCGCGATCTCACGGAAGACCTCCGTCAATGGAATGTTTCGGGGCATCATGACCTGATGAACGGCGCCTTGCTTGTAAGCAAATTCCAGTACCCTGAACTTTCAACCACCAATGTATTCCAGGACATAGAAAAGATCCGGCGGAACATCTGGCTTGAGCTGAACAATTACCTCACTCCTCTCGAGCAAATCAATATTGTCACCAGTATTTTGTACAGCTACTATGGTTTGAAAGGGAATGAAACAAATTATAAAGACCCCAATGAGTTCCTCCTGCATAAGACACTCGAAGCAAAACGGGGCAACCAGATCAGCAATGGTATTCTTTACCTGATGCTTTGCGAACTGCTGGATATTCCCGTCAAAGCGATCAACATACCCAAGCAATTTATTATCGCTTATTTTAAACCCGGCTATTCTGACGAAAATATTCCCAATCCTTACCATAAGATTGAATTTTTCATTGACCCCACTTCGGGCCAGGTATTTACCCACCAGGATGTAGACAATTATTTCAAACGGGTAGCGATCTCTCCCGATGCCACTTATTTCAAACCGCTGTCGAACAAAAAAGTGATCAGGCAACTGTTGACAGAATTCAGTCGCTGCTTTGAAAATGACAAGGAGATGCATAAAAAAAATGAGCTGCTCGAGCTAGCCAAACTGCTCGAATAAAGGTTTCTCCCGAATTTTTCCCGTGACGGCGTTACTTTTGTGCAAAAGATTCTTTATGAAAGTAAACATCGGAATAACGGAAAAGAACCGGCAGGCCGTTGCGTATGCGCTAAACCAGCTGCTGGCTGATGAACACATCCTCTACAATAAAACAAGGAATTACCACTGGAGTGTAGAAGGACCCAGTTTTATGGAATTTCATAAACTGTACGAAGCGCAGTATACCCAACTGGCCGAGATGATTGATGAGATCGCCGAGCGTATTCGCACGATCGGGCATTTTGCAGAAGGAAGATTGAAAGAGATTATCAAGCTTACACAACTGGAAGAACCTGATCCTCCCAGTGACCAGGCACCCCAATTGGCCAATCTTATCGAGGATCACGAAATATTAATCAACCGCATCCGTAAACTTATTAAAGATTTCGACGAAAAGCACAAGGATATCGGGAGCAGCGATTTCGTCACGGGGCTTTTGAAGCAACATGAGAAGATGGCGTGGATGCTCCGAAGCTACTTACGCTAGAGATGGCAGCTGACATTAGATGTTCGCCATTGCGAGCGTAGCGAAGCAATTGGATACTGGATACTGGATGCTGGATACTGGATACTGGCGCACCTTACTACTATTCAGCATCCAGTATCTAGCATCAAGCATCTAGCATCGTCACAACATCAGTCCCCAACCTTCGCGGTAGTCTCTTTTTACAAATTGGTTGGCCTCATCGAAATTGGTCACCTTCATATTCTTTGCATCCCACAAAAGTTTTTTGCGGCCGAGATATTTATCATTCCAGCCTTTTAACTTGGGATTTAACATCATCCAGCTTCTTATGGCAAGATTTCCCATCAGGATACTTTCTGTAAACGGCCCTGCATATTCAAACGGAGAACTTGTCACGCCTTTTCCATATCCGGCAATACAGGCGTTTACCCATTGAAGATAATGTCCTTCGGGTACCCGCTTCAGGGTGGGTTTGGGCAACGTATTTTCTTTCATCAGCCGGGTAGGCAACAACCTGGGGTTAGCTCCATAACAATCGCATAGAAGCTTACCCTTTGTTCCTATAAATAAAACTCCTCCATCCCAGTTGCCAAACTCTTCCTCGGGCAATAATTCATCCGGGCGTTCTGGCAACAATCCCCCATCATGCCAGGAGATCTTTATATTTCCTTTTCCATCTTTCCTGGGATAGTTCAAATGAATGATCGATGATGGTGGACAGCTGTCCACGTAGTTCCCTTCCGCCCACATGTCTTTCCAGACATTGCTTACACTGCATTCGGCTGAATCAGGATAGTCGATTGGGAGGATACGATAGATCGGGTCCATAATATGGCAGGCCATATCACCGAGAGCGCCGGTTCCAAATGCCCACCAGCCGCGCCAGTTAAAAGGAAGGTAAGCTGGGTTATAGTCAATCCATTTTGCCGTGCCCAGCCAAAGATCCCAATCCAGTTCCTTGGGCACCTCATGTTTTCCAGTGGGAGTAGCTATTCCCTGCGGCCAAACCGGCCGATTAGTCCAGGCATGTGCCTCGAATACATCGCCAATCATCCCCGCATCATATATTTCCTTGGTCAACCGTACTCCATCGCCTGATCCGCCCTGGTTGCCCATTTGCGTTACGACTTTATACTTTTTAGCAGCCTGTGCCAGTATCCTTGCTTCGTAGATGTCATGCGTCAATGGTTTCTGCGTATACACATGTTTGCCCAGCTGCATGGCCGCCAGCGTCGCAACTGCATGGGTGTGATCGGGCGTGGAGATGGAACAGGCATCAATATTGTTTTTTTCCTTGCTGAGCATCTCCCTGAAATCCTTGTAATAACTGGCCTTGGGAAAACGCTCTCTCGATTTTTTTGACTGTCGGTCATCCACGTCGCAAAGCGCCACGATATTTACATTGGGACTCTTGGAGAATTCCGAAAGATCGTTCTCACCTTTCCCACCTGCGCCGATCCCGGCTATATTCAATTTATCGCTAGGCGCCACATGCCCGCGACCCAGTACGTGACGCGGTACGATGAAAAAACCGCTCCCGGCAATAGCGGTGTTACGGATAAACCGGCGGCGGGAGGCGCTGAATTGTTTTTTATTTTTCATATGTCAAACTTTGCAGGAAGTTACTGGCAAGTCGTTTAATGATCAAAAAAAGTTTGAAGGAAGTTGTAAGTTGTGTTGCTTCGTCGCTTTGCTCCTCGCAATGACGGTGAGAGGTGAGAGGTGAGTGGTGAGAGGTGAGTGGTGAGAAGGGAAGACTCTACGAAACACGATCATTCAAAATTCATAATTTACTGAAATGGAAATTAATTGGAGTGACTTCGAAAAAGTCGACATCCGCGTTGGCACTGTTATAGAAGCGAACGAATTCCCGCAGGCCCGGAAGCCGGCTTATAAATTGATCATTGATTTTGGAGAACTGGGTATCAGGCGATCCTCGGCGCAGGTAACGGCGCACTATTCGCCGGCAGAATTGCTGAACCGGCAGGTGATCGCAGTTGTCAACTTTCCACCAAAGCAAATCGCTACTTTTATCAGTGAATGCCTGGTGCTGGGAGTATATGATGAAAACAAAGACGTAATTTTATTACAACCCGGCAAGCCGGTCACAAATGGGATGAAAATTGGCTGAAACTTTTACTGCATATTATCATTCGCCAGTAGGTCTGTTGAAGATCGGCGGCACAGCTGATTATATTTCAGAAGTCAGCTTCCATGATATCAGCGAAAAAAGCGGGGGTAATAAAAAGACCCTGCCACCCCTGGTCATCCAATGCATAGAGCAGCTAATCCAGTACTTCAATGGCGAACGAAGATTTTTTGACCTCCCTCTTAACCAGGAAGGAACCGTTTTTCAAAAGCAGGTATGGAATATATTAACCTCAATTCCATTTGGCAAAACGATCAGTTATCTTGAGCTGGCCATCAAAACCGGGGATCCCAGGGCGACCCGTGCAGTCGCGAGTGCCAATGGAAAAAATAATATCGCCATCATCGTTCCCTGTCACAGGGTCATCGGTTCCGACCGGACCCTCGTTGGTTATGGTGGAGGTTTATGGAGAAAGAAATGGCTGCTGGAGCATGAAATGAAGATTGCACACGGCGTGCAGACCCTCTTTTAAGGACAATATTTTTTTGCCAGCGTATCATTCGGTGAGCCAAATTTGATAACCAGTATTGTTTGACCTTTCATACCGACCTGGGTTGCATAGGTGCAAACCGTGTCAGCAAACAGGTTCCAGTCAATCGACGGGGGATTGTTTATCTCTACACAAAGTGTGTCACTTTTTGGTACGCGGTGAATACAGGGAGCTACAAATCCAACATAGCTCCTGTTCCTCATTACCATCGTATCCAGCCTGTAAAGCTGCTGGCAATAATCATCGCAGGGAACGACTTTAGTAGTTGCGACGTACAAAAGGGAGAAGACGACTATGATCAATGCGGGAATTAACCTTTTAAGCAGATTCATGGCGGCCATTTAGCAGGTAAGACAGGAAGAATGCCACAACTGCTGCAATGATATCGAGCCAGTCAAACGTGAACCGCGAAGAAAAAAAATATTGCGCAGATTCTGCCCCAACAACCAACAGCA
>DASSFT010000227.1:0-4423 GCA_035694045.1 Chitinophagaceae bacterium | reverse complement strand
GGATCTGCGCAAAACTTTGCGGTCGACTGGTTCGAAAACCGGTTGAACGAAGCAAAGACAGAGATCGATGGATTGTACAAAGACTTCCGCTTAAGTGAAATCCTCAAAACGATCTATTCCCTGATCTGGGATGATTTCTGTAGCTGGTATTTGGAATGGGTGAAACCCGGTTTCGAACAACCTATCGATAAACGGGTTTATGAAAAGACAACTGATTTCTTTGAACAGCTCATGCAGCTGCTACATCCCTTCATGCCATTTGTTACCGAAGAGATCTATCACCAGTTGAGAGAACGTTCCGACGATCTTACAGTAAAACAGCTTGCGCAACCAGGCTCTGTTAAACCGAAGATCGCTATCCTGGGATCGCTCCTGAAAGAAGTCATTACAGCTATCCGCGATGCAAGGATCAAAGCGCAACTAAAGCCAAGGGACCTTATACAATTGCATATTCTTTCTGAAAATGCAGCGCCTTATAAATCCATTGAATCCTTCCTTGCTAAACAGGTCAATGCAGAGGTTGCATTTACCGATACAACGATCAACAACAGCATAACTGTTGTGGTGGGAAAGGATAAATTTTTTATAGCTGCAGCTGCTTTAATGGATACATCTTCACAAAAAGATCAGCTGGTAAAGGACCTGGACTATCAAAAAGGGTTTCTTGCTTCCGTGGAAAAAAAGCTCAGCAATGAACGGTTTGTTCAAAATGCAAAACCGGAGGTAGTTGAAGTTGAAAAGAAGAAAAAAGCTGATGCTGAAGCAAAGATCAAAGCAATAGAGGAGAGTCTCCAGAACCTGTAGTCGGCATTAAAAGCCACAGAGGACCGCAGAGGAGACGCGGAGGACCACGGAGTTATTGTTATTTCATTCAGTTCATCTCTGTGGCTCTCTGTGTATTCTCCGTGGCTCTCTGTGGCCTTTTATGCTACCTAGGAATTATACTGACCGGTAATATAAACTCGAACCAATTGCTACCCGCAGGCATTCCCGTTGGATTCAAAAGATCTTTATCGAGCAAATGAGAGATCCTGAAACCAAATGTCAATGGATATTGATTCCACCATTGGGTATCAACATACACTTCGACGCCAAAACTTTTCTGGTCCCTGCTGAATGATTTGTCCTTCGAATACACACGGGTGAGATCATAGAACAGGTCCCCTCTCACTCTTTGCAAATAAAGAATATTAGCAAATCCAAAATCGGGATAGAAAATAGGTAAATGATATTCACCCGATATCTTCCACATCCTGGCTCCATAAGCTTCGTTAAATCCTCTTGAATAAGGAAAGCGATTGGCAAATAAAGTTGTCACTGTATCTGTTTCCTGGAAAGCTCCGGATATCACGAGGCTATGCGTGGGTAGGGCCCCCGGCAGGAAAACACTACTCGTCAGCAATGGTTGCCAACTCTTATACTTGGTGATTGCATGCCGGTAATTGAAATTGATATTATACCCAAGCCTCGGGAAAATATGTTGGGGTGCCATCTGTACTTCCTGTGACCAGTTGATAAAATGAGACAGGTAGCTGAAACTGATCTTTGTGAACAGGTCCTTATTGACTCCCTTGTTGAAATCATTCCGGTAAACATAGCTGCTGCCGAAATTTAGACGGTCAAATGCCTTGCCACTTACCCAGGTCAATGGGATATTAAAACCAATCCGCGAATCCAACTGGTCCCATTGTTTCACTTTATTGCCAACCACCACCTGGCGGTCAAATGTGTATTGAGTGCCAATACTCAGGTAAGGAAACCAGGCGCCGTAAACAAGGTTGACGCCAGCAGCATTGGTATTATCGTTCCGGTTGTAGAGATAATATATTTCACTCTGGAACGTATTTAAAATGTTTTCCCCATACAATGAATATGTAAAAATTGGATTTTCATAATAAGGCCTCCAGCTATGAAAATTGAATAAGCCCGTTGCCTTGCTGTATTTTTTCTCTAGAAACTGGCGGTTCACTGCCGGGTTCAATAACACTTCGGGGATCTCATTGGAATGACTTACCGGGAACTCTGCCGCCGTCATTTCCACTGTTGGATCATCTACCGGGACCAATTGAATATCCTTTTCATCAACCTCCTGCAACTGGTAACCTTCAGCCGTAAATGTTGACCAGGTGATCTTGCCGCCGGCTGCATTTACAAAATAATTCCCCATTGAGCTGTTGGTAACCCTGGATATTTTTTTATCGCTCAGCCGTAACACAAATACATCATCGTTGCCACCATATGATGCGGTAAAATAAACTTCCCCGTCGGTGACGCAGGGATATCCAACGACATTATAGGATGGTGTGGTCAATCTTTCTGTGTTCCCTGAAGCGATATCCGCGAGCGCGAGGGCCGTTTTTCCATCGATCAAACGAACTACGCAAACCAATGATGCATCATCAATGAACTTCGGATCGGTAAATAAAGTTATATCGCCGGATTTGATGGTATTCGTCACTTCGCCGCTTTCTGCATCTAATATATGTATCTCGCTTTTTCCATTGACAGCCACATGTACAGCTGCAATCTTCGCACCGGAAGGAGAAAGATCGGGTGAAAAGTATTTCGTCTTGTGACCAAAGGCCCGTTGGGTATTAGTATGGATATCCAGCAATTTTATCACGCTGTAATCACGCCAGACCCAACGAGGATCGGTTTCATACGCAGCGTAGACCAGTTTACCGTTTCGATAAGAAAATTGTTGGTCGGTGGAGATATCTCTTGCGCGCAACATATGCTCACCATCCTGGTCCTTTATATAAAATGCGGGCCGTCGATCATTGCTTGCTTTTAGATAGATCAATGAATCGGGCGAGATCCGGTAAGGAAACAGGTAACTGGTGAGAACTTTCTTATTGACCTTGAAAATATTCCTTACAGACGCATCTTCTAAGCCCTGCCTCTCGATAGTTGTAGGGAGGGAGGGGGTTTGGGCAAGGCTTTTATAGTAGGCGAACGCATCAACCGTAAATGTTTTGTAGCTGATACCCGCATTTTTTTTTATTGCATGCTGAAACGGATAGAACAGTCCTTTGAATGCTGCAGCATCTGCCGTCACCTTGCTCCAGAAGTCCAGGCCATATTTTTCCCTGCCATAGTTTACGAGGAGGTAACCGAGATGATAATGATCGGGTACATAATCTTTCAATGAACCATTCCGCAGTTTCATCCATGAATAATTTTTCCGTGCCTGCCAGAGCGAAGGATAGGCATTCAGGAACAGCGGTATCCTTCCCCTGCCCTGCCGGGATAAAATGGTTTCATTGTATACGGCATCACCTTCGTAAAACCAGTCGGGAACAGATGCATTGATGGCTACAGAATAGCCTTCCTGCCCAAATAAAATATACATCAGCTTGCTAAGCCCCCTTCGGAAATTATTGAACTGTTGAACGTGGCGATATTCATGGATAACCAGTTGATCGTTCCATGAAATAGTGCCCTGGTCAAAATTGTTGGGCGGTGGTGTCAGGAAAAATTCGCTGCGGTAAGGTCCGAGGCCGACATAAGCGTTTGGAATGATTGTTTGATTCTGTAATACGATATTTATTTTATACAATTTATTTCCGAGCGCCAATCCCGGGCCAGCCTGGGGATGCCCGGCGAGATAATGAACAAGTGATGCAACTCTCATCGCCTGGCTGTCCAGGCCTTCGGGAAAGATGATCCTTGCTGTGTCGGTATTCACCTGCCTCCATTTCAACGAAGGAGGATTGCCTCCGAAACGTTGAGAATACGAAATTGTGGAAATGAGTAGTGCAATGAAGACAGCAAGCAGGCGTGGACGCATTACGTGTATTTTTACGGAAGTTACAGCAGAATTAAGTATTATTTTGAATGTTAAATGTTGGGGAGCCCCAGTTTTAAATAATCGCCACGGATACACGGATGACCTCATTTTTTTCCGTGAATCCGTGGCAAATAGTAAACCAGGCAGAGAAGCATCAGGCAACCCTTGGCGAGATCGCCACTTCAACAAAACAGAAAATGAACACCGTGAAGAAAATCTTGTTTAGTCTACTCATTGTTTTTGCTGGTCTTGCTTTAAAAGCCCAGAAGGTGGACAGTATTTTCTTTCACCTTTATACTGACAGTCTAAAGAAAGGGACCCACAATTATATCAATGTAGACGGGAAGATGTCTGACGGGCGGTGGAAACCGTTGACCGCAAAAGAAATCGAGTTCAGCTCTTCCTGCTGTTCGTTTTCAGGAAATGAACTGATCATACCGGCCAATACCAGGGAAGAAAAGATAGTTATCAAGGCGGTCTTAAAAACCAACCCTACAATGTGGATTGAAAAAACGATCTGGATAAAAAAATTACCGGACCCCGAGTTCCTGCCTACCAAAGAAGAAATACTAAAGAAGCAAAAAAATTAATTCCCTTCTCAAGCTCAAACGCTCTTCTTTGCGTCTTCTAAAA